>JAQXSC010000001.1 GCA_029218825.1 Oscillospiraceae bacterium
CTCTGTAATCTGCTCAATAGTGCAAATGGGCATAGTAACTCATACTTATTTACCATAGTATCATAACATTATTTGTTAAAATTTTCAAGAATTTTTGTTTAATTTACTATGTATTTTTTAGATTTTTGCAAATGTTACAAATATTTCAATTAGTATTAGGCAAAATAAACAAAGTATATATAATAACTTACAATAAAAAGGCAGTTGAAAAATCAACTGCCTTTGATTAGTTACACTAATATTGAATCTACCAGATGTCGCCACCGTCACCGATGTCAACTGTTTCCTTTGGAACTTCTCCGTCACCGCCGGGACGTACATCCACGTCAGGACCTACATCAGGGTTACTAACTGTTAATACATCTTCAAGGAACTCAATTTTCAAAAATTCAGCTTCAGGAGAACTATATAATTTTCTCATTCTATTACCTCCCTATCAATTATTAGGGTTAATTCCTCATTAAATCACTTTACATTATACTACCATAATTTTAAAAAATCAATAGAAATTATTAAAATATTTGTAAAAAATTACATAATAAATTAGTTTTTCATTGTAGCAAATGTATAAATATTGTTATTCATCAGTGGTGCCAAGACTTTCCATAGGTGGAAAGTCTTGGTAATAGTTCGATTAGTTAGGCTCGTAAGCAGTTGCTACTGCCATTGTGTCTGAAATCTGAATTTGTGTAAAGGTGTCGTCGCCAACCTGGTATGTATATACGAAGAATGAATATGCACTAATGTGTTTACCTGCATTAGTATCCTTATTATTCAAGGTAATACCTATGATATGCTGGTATGCAATCAAGAACTCTGAATAACGGAATTTAGCAGGGTCATACTTGCTGTAAACATATCCTACTTTGTTTGATGTACCAGAAGCATCGGAAGTATAATTGCTACCTAAAGCAGAATTTATGATACTTTCTTTATCTTCAAGAGCTGTAGCAACAGTGTCATTTGTAGCTACACCGTTTTCGTCAGAGGAGTAGTAAAGAATACCGCCGCCAACGTATTTAATGTTTTTAGCATTTTCAACTACAGTACCATCATCATTATATGCACAGTCAAGGTAATCGGTAATGTAGAAGTTCTGTGTAATCTTCTGTACATTTTCCTTATAGCCTAACTCGTAGTAGCTGTTATAAACAACAGATTTTCCGTCAAGGGAAGTTGTGTTGCCTTCATTTGCGACTACCTTTAATTCAGCTTTATCAACAATAAATCTGTAGTTAAGGTCGAATTTATCGTAGTAAAGTGTTTCGTTAGTGCCATCTACAAGATACCAAAGTGCTGTTGCACCGTCAGAATAGGTTAAGCCAAAATCATCAGCATACAGCTCGAGAGTGTTCTGATAATAGCCTGTGAACTTCTGACCGTTTACTGTTACAGAATAAACGTGTGGAGTATCGTCCATAGTAGCTGTAGCGTAAACTATCTTTGTTGACGGGTTATAACTATAAGAAATTGACGCATTGTTAAGCGTATAGTCATAATAATCGCTGTGGATCATCGGTGCGTTTTTAGCAACGATTTTAGCAATTTCTTCGTCGTTACTTGTATATGCAACGATGAGTGTGTCTTTTGTGGAATAGGAATTTGGAGTATCCTTAGATTTGTCATGGTCTGTTGTATAAGCGATTTCGCCACTTGCTGCCTTGAAGTCCTTGAAGTTATAAGTGATTTGAATTTCAGCAATTTCGTCAACATAGTTGTAACGAGCAACGAATGTAAAGGATTTGTTTCGTACAGCAGTAGCGTCAACATCCTTTGTATAGAAAGTAGGCTCAGCGCCCTCGCTTTCCAAGATATACCAACCGATAAACTGGTATCTACCTGTTGTTGTGTCTGCTGAGAATGTAAACTGCTTGTCGTTGTCCAAGGTTGTTACAAATGTATGCGGGTCAGTTGCTTCAGCATTTGTGAAGTGAGGATTTGCACCTGTTACTTTACCAACGCCTGTACCTGTATAGTTATCATAAGCATATGTACCTCTGTCAGCGATTGCAGAATTCTCGTACTGAATCAGGATATTACCTACGATTTCCTGACCTTTGATTGTGTAGTACCATTTACCGTCGCAACGCTTGGAGCTTGAGCCACCGCCTGTTGCATTACCTTCGTATGCAACCTGTACTGCATAGTCGGAATACTGCTGTAGAGTATTATAAGCATCAACAAAGCTTGAAGCGTCTGAATTTCCTAATGCTGCAGCATCTTCAAATACAAGAGCAGACGGAGCGATTTTTGTTACATAATCCCAACCGCCGGAAGCATTTGGAGCATACACATACCAACAGGTTGCGTACTGTCCGATATATCCTGTAGCAGAATCATAACCGTTTGAAATTACACGGAGATATTTAGTTGTGTCGTTAGAAATATTTGCACCGTAAATATTTGTTAAGGAATCGCCGTTGTAGTTTTTGAGGTCTTCCCAACCGCCTTTACCGGCTGCTGTAATCAATTCTGTTGAACCGTATGATGTTGTGCTTGGAGCGTTATCGTAGTCACCGTAATATTCAAATTTGAACGCAATGTTTGTAGCATCAGGGTGAGCCTCAAGAATCATTACAAAGTCATCGTAGTCGTATGTCTGTAGGTTTGAGGTTGTACCGGACAATGCAGCATGCTGACCGTCATTATGATAGTTATTCAGTGTGATACCGCTGATATCATAACCGCCGGATTTTTTGGGAACCTGAACGTAGTAACGGTCACCGGCACCCTTAAGCATTGGCTGTCCCGGATATGCACCAAAGTCTTCTACAGCAGTTGTACCTGTACCTGTGTAGTAGTATGGATAACAAGCAACTGTGTTGCCCCATGTTTCATTAGCACCCTTGTTAAAGTCTTCTACGTAGAATATGATAAAATCGTTTTTATTTGTATCATTTGTTACGTGGAAGAATACAGGAGTGATTTCCAAGTTTCCGTTATCACCAATCCACAATGGGTCGATTGTGAATGTAGTTGTATATACACCGTCGTCAGTAGCTGTGTCAGTTGATCTGATACCTACTGATTCTCCGTTTACAACCCAGCCTTTAACAAGGTAATCAGCTTTATTTTCGGCATTGATAGTTGTAGTGATTGTGATTTCTTTACCTGCTTTTGCAGTAGCAGTTGCGTACTCTTTTTGAGTATCATCAGTAACCTCTGTTACTACACCTTCTACCGCTGTGATAGTAGTATTAGCCATAGCGGCAAATTTTGCAGAATTTGTGCCGTCTTTAGCTACTACGTTAACTGTCTGCTGTAAACCTTCCGGTAAGGTGGTAGAAGCACAAACGATTGGTGCATTTGAAGTGTTAACCGTAGTATTTGGATAGTAAACGATAATGTAGTACGCAGAGGTAGCATTTTCTACAAAGATATTTTTATTTCCATTGTCAGTGCTATATTTGCTTGTTACGGCAACATTTGTACCGTTAAACTTGGAATTAATATTTTGATAATTATAAGAACCGTTAGTACCATTCTTATCGTCCTTGTCAATTAAGAATTCAGCATTAGTACCGTCAGTTACTTCATAATATTCATAGAAACCGTCGGAGCTGATTAACATAGGTTTAGAGCTATTCCAGTTGCCTACTCCTGAAACATTACCACGAATGTAGTATTTATTAGTAACAACAACTTGGGATTGCTTTGAAGTGACAGAAATTGTTACAGCATTTGCAGGCATTGTGAATGAATAGGCACCGGTAGTTGTGTCCTGTGTATATTCGGCACCTGTTACAGTTAATGTATTTAACTCATAGCCTGGGTCAAATCTTAGTGAGAATGATACGTTTTCACCTTCTGAGGCACTTGATTGAACAACAACTCTTGAATGTGCATCAGTTGAAGTGTTAATGCTGTACTGCTGACCACCCTGTGGCAGAGAATTTGCGGCACAGATGATAGGAGTATCTGTTGAATTCAGAGCAGTTTTAGGATGATATACAATAATGTAGGCAGGGTTTTTTGAACAAACAATGTTTTTATCCTGACCTGCAACTGAATCAGCGCTTGTCAGCGCTACGTCTGATGCATTGAAGCCATTTTTTACTGTAGAAAATCCGTAAACACCACCGGACCAAGAAGCTTGAGCAGCAATCTTGAATGTAAGGGTGTTGTTTGTATTTTGATAGTATGAATAAGTACCGTTGCCACCTACAGTTAATGCACGGAATTCACCCCAGCTACTGATTTCGTCAGCTGCTATGTAGTAGGTTGTGGTTACAGGAGTTGTTGGATCTGTAGGAGCTGTTGTAGGAGCTGTAGTAGGAGCTGTAGTAGGAGCTGTTGTTTCTGTAGTTGGTTCTGAGGGTGCTACATAAGATAAAGTACCATAGTCATCATCATCTGTAACGTGAGAGTTATCCCAAGTAAAGGTATAAGTACCTGAAACAGTTGGTGTAAATGAAATTAAATCCGTAGTACTTGTATATCCGTACAGTTTTACTGTATTACCAGAACCAAACACCTTACTGTTGTTGTAATATGACACAGTACCATCTGTTACATAAAGGTTATAAGTTGTTTGTGCGGTAAGATTTACATCAAGTGTATATGTATTACCACTTACGAAAGTAAAATCACCAAGAGAAGAAGAATTGTTCTTTAGGGTATATGTTGTACCTCCACCGGTAGAACCGCCACTTGGATAAGTTACGCCAAATATATTAGTATTCTTATCATATGTAAATACATATGTACCTGCTTCGGTAATTTTAATTTTTGTAGCATTATAATTATTATTTTGGAAAGTCACGTTTGAAACCGAAGAATCATAAACTACAACAGAAGATGCTGTATAATTACTACCATTAACATTAATTTCAAATTGCAACTCTTTGTCAATCTGTGATTCTGGAATTTCAATAGAACAAGTACCATTACTTACTTCGTAACCTTTCCATGCGCCGTTATTAAATTGACCGTTTAAAGTAACTTCCCAATCCCAAGCATTAGCTGTAATTGTTCCAACCATAAGGGTTGAGAACAGCATTAATATTCCGAGGATTAATGCCAAAGAACGCTTACTTACGCGTTTTAAATTTGTTTTCATAGAATTACCTCCGTTTGATTTTCGGCAAAGCCGAAAATAATTGATAATGGAAAATTGATAATTGAAAATGGAAAATTATTGTCGAGGAGATAGGTTCATAGGGAAATTTACTTATATTCCCGACCGGATTTATAGTCCGCCTTTGGCGGAATTTCCGTGCTTTATCTTTTTTCTGACCAACTGCAAAGCTTTATTTTCAATTTTCCTTTTAGAAGTTGCAGAGCTAAATATGCTTTTGCGAGACGTCAACTGACCTTTGACGCATTGAGAGATTGCAGGGCTGACAAATTTTGTCAACTATAGCAAGGCTTTCGACCGTTTTGCGGCTTGGCTCTTGCCCTCTGTAATCTGCTCAATAGTGCAAATGGGCATAGTAACTCATACTTATTTACCATAGTATCATAACATTATTTGTAAAATATTTCAAGAATTTTTGTGTAAATTTTTATTGTTTCTATGTTTTTTACATTTGTTACAAATTAATATAGATTGTTTGGCTATTTTGACTAAAAAACAGCCTCCCTTGTGTAAAGGGAGGCTGTTATCTATCATCAATTATCCATTAAAAAAACCGCCCATTGGGCGGTTTTTGATTAGTCTGTTGTATATGGTAGTAATGCTACGTAACGTGCGCGCTTGATTGCTGTTGTTAATGCTCTCTGGTGTGCTGCGCAAGTGCCTGTAACACGGCGTGGTAAAATCTTGCCACGTTCGCTCATATAACGACGTAGGTTTGCGATATCCTTATAGTCGATATTCTCTACCTTATCTACGCAGAATGTGCATACTTTTCTGCGGCCTTTTCTGCCACGGATTGGACGATCTGCCATGATTATTACTCCTTTCGGCAAACTGAATGATAATTCAGACAGATAAAGTCTGATTATCAATCGTTATTTATATTGTTAGTTAAAATCTGATTATACCGTTAAAACGGTAGGTCGTCATCAAAAGGCATTTCCTGGAAATCGGAATTTGAACCGCTTTGATAACTTGGTGCAGGCTGAGGTGCAGGAGCCTCCTGTGGATAACTCGGAGCATATGAACTGCCGCTGTTATCTCTGCGCTCACCGGTAAAACTAACGTTATCGGCTACAACCTCTAATACGTAACGGTTTGTACCGTCCTTTGCCTGATATGTTCTGGACTGTAGTTGTCCTTCAACAGCGATTAGCGAACCTTTGCTGAAGTATCTGCATACAAATTCAGCGGTCTGTCGCCAACATACGATGTCGATAAAATCAGCCTTGCGCTCTTCCCCGCTTTTTACATAACTGCGTTCTACCGCTATACGGAATGAAGTTACGCTGATTCCGTTTGCTGTTGTTTTAAGTTCCGGGTCAGCAACTAAACGACCCATTAAAATTGTTCTGTTCAACATAGTTTTTCTTCCTTTCGCTCTACGTAAAGTAGTGTTTCAATTATTCGCCTTTTTTAATAATCATTGTACGCATAACGCCATCTGTGATCTTAGCAACACGATCGAGCTCAGCCGGAAATTCAGCCTCTGCCTCGAAGTTGAAAAGAGCATAGTAGCCTTCGCTTTCCTTGTTGATTAGGTATGCAAGTCTGCGCTTACCCCACTCATCAACACTCTGGAAAGTAGCATGTTTTTCGATTAGAGTTTTGAACTTTTCAATATTAGCCTGGATTGCTTCCTCACCATTCTTTAATGAAAAGACCATAACTGCCTCGTAATTTGCTTTTACTGCCATTTGTTGCACCTCCTTTTGGACTTTAATGGCGACAAATTTATGTCGCAAGGATATTTTTACGCATTACACGCAAATAACATAATAACATAAATTTGGAATTTGTCAAGTGTTTATTCCTTTTCTTCCCCTAATTTAAGGGCGTCAAAACTCTTATCGTCAACAAGAATTAATGCTGTCATTGGGGGAATTGTGATTGTATTGCCGTCAATTCTCTTTAATTCCTTTAATCCTGCCTTATAGCCGTTTGCGATTACTACCCAAGAAGCAGGCAGAGTTGTGTGGGATTTTAATGTGATTTGTGACGGCTCTTGGGAGTTATTATACAAAATCGCCATCATATCCCATTCTCCATGGGTGATGTTTGGAATTGTATAAGCAACTGCAACACCGTTTGTTTCAAAGTAAGTATTATTTACAGTAACTGTTGTAGGCTCTCTGAATGAGGAGTAGGACTTACGTATTTGGATAAGTCCTTTATAATACTCAACAAGGTTTTTGTAAGACTTTGTTCTGTTCCAATCGATAGCATTTATCGTAAGCGGACTTTTGTAACTGTTATGGTCGCCGTGCTTTGTACGTGCCATTTCCTCACCGGCAAGGATAAAAGGAACACCTTGTGAAGTATAAATAAATGTACCGGAGAGTTTATTCATTGAAAGAACTCTCTCGTCAATGGTATCGTAATCTGTTATATTTGAGGATTTTAACAGTTTATCCCACAAGGTAAGGTTATCGTGGGCTGAATTGTAGGTTATACACTGTACCGGTGACTTTGCCCATTTCTGGAAAGTGCTTGAAGCACAGGCAAGAATACCGGAGATTATATAATAGATATTGTGGTTGTTGCCCTGCAAATATCCGCAGGAGGCGTCGTCGTTATTGCCCTTTAGAGCATTACGGAATGTATCGTTGAACATTCCTACTCTTGAACTTAATTTGTGAGCGTTTTCCTTAACTGACGCTTCCTCGAATGTGAGTCCGTTGTCACCCATATCGGCACACCAAGGCTCACCGTATGTGAGAATACGTGAATCGATCTCATCAAGTGCTACTCGAACTAAATTCATTGTTGTAGTATCGATGCAGCCCATCAAGTCAAAACGGAAGCCGTCAATATGATATTCAGTTGCCCAATATACTACAGACTGGATAATATAGCGTCGTACCATATCCTTTTCACTGGCTATTACGTTACCACAGCCTGAGGAGTTGAGGTATCTTCCATTGTACTGTCTGTAGTAATATCCCGGCACCGTGCGGTTAAAGCAGGAATCCAAGGAACTTGTGTGGTTATACACAACGTCCATAATTACGCCGATTCCGGCTTTATGGAGAGCCATTACCATTTCCTTAAATTCTTTGATTCTCACTTCACCATGAAATGGGTCGGTAGAATATGAGCCTTCCGGCACGTTATAGTTAGCAGGGTCGTAGCCCCAGTTATACTGCTTATTTTCAGGGTGCGCTTCATCAACGGAGTCAAAGTCATAGACAGGGTTTAACTGTACGTGGGTAACGCCGAGTTCTTTAAGATAATCAATACAGGTTGGAAAATCCTCCGTGCCGTTGAGTTTTGTGCCGTTTTCGGTAAAGGCAAGGTATTTTCCCCTATGCTTTAATGATACTCCAGAACTTTCACTGCCTGAAAAATCTCCAACGTGGATTTCCCAAATAACTGCGTCTGTTGGGTGATTTACTAAAATGTGCTTATCTCCGTCCCAGCCTAAAGGATTGGTTGACTTTAAATCGCACACCATACTGCGCTTGCCGTTTACACCTACAGCCTTGGAATAAACGTCTTGGGTTTCCTGTGTTTTTCCGTTTACTGTAACAAGGTAAGTATAGTAAAGATTTTTAAGATTACCGAATACAACTACAGACCATACGCCGTTTGTTGTATCAAGTTTCAGGTCGTAACTTTCTAACTTTTGCGCTTCAGGTTCGCTGTCCGAACCTGTTTTGTAAAGTTGTACCTTTACGTTTGACGCATCAGGTGACCAAACCTTAAAGGTTGTACGGTCAAAGCAATAGGTACAGCCTAAGTCATTGCCGCTGTAATTCATTCTTTGTCCCCCCGAAATTTTAATTGGCTAATTCTAAATAAGATTTATTAAACTCATCAATAATTGATGGGTAATCTACATAACACACGTTTAAATCAACTGCTGTTGATATACCGGACACCGAGCCTTCACAGGAATACTGCCACATTGAGAAGTTCTTGGAGTAGGCTGTGCTGTTGGGAGTGTTGTCGATATAATGGGCAACCCATACGTCCCAAGTTTTGCCGATTTCTTCGTAATTTACGTGGTTTTCGTATGCGGAGTTTGAAAGGTAAACTCCCGGATAATATCCCCCACGTTTAATTACGGTACAGAAAGTGTTAATCATTTCCGTATTTTTTGAGGCTCTGTAAGTTGAAAGCAGTTCCGGATATTCAAAATCGTAAAACACAGGATATGTAAAGGTTTTACCTTTTATATAGGTCAATACTTCTTTTGCCTCTTGTCGTGTTTCTTTTTTTGTGGTTGCGTATGTGTAATAGTAACAACCTACGTCAAGTCCTGCGTTTACTGCATTTTGGTAGTAGGTATCAAAATTTGCGTCCTTTCCCCCTTGGGAAGTGCCTACACGGATAATTACAAAATCGTATCCCTCTGACTTAACCTGATTGAAGTCGATTTCACCTTGGTAACGTGAAACGTCTATTCCCTTTGAAACAACTTCTCCTGTGGGAATTGAGCAGGTTTTTATATTGTCGGCTGTGGGATTTAAAAAAGGCATTATTTTAAAACCGGTAACCGCTGTAGTTGTCAGCAATAATACTACCGCGATAATTATGAAAATGAGAATAAGTATTTTTTTGTGTTTGGTAATAAATTTTTTCATACTCAAATCCTCTCAACAGAGAATTTTAACATAAAACAACATTTTTTGCAAGAAAAATGACAGGATTTAAACCTTTTCTTTTCTATAGATTATGCTTATTTACAAAGCCTGCGCCGTTTATGGTATTGGCCGTGGTGATTATTATAAAAGCGTCAGGGTCTATTGATTTTGCGATTGTGTTGGCTCTGAAAACCTGATTTGGCCGTAGGGCGCAGATTAATAGTTTTTTGTCTTTACCGCTGTATCCGCCCTTTGCGTCAATCAGGGTTACTCCTCTGGGAATGTTCGCTAAAAAACTGTCTAATATTTCCTTGTAAGAGCCTGTGATTATAAGCATCAGTTTACCGTTATTTCTTGATGTGCCGTAGGTTATGGTGTCGATTAACTTGGTGCTGACGAAAATTGCGATTACTGCATACAGGGCTGATTCTATGCTTTTATATACAAATGCGGCGATAATTATTATTACTGCGTCTGAGATTAAAATTATTGAGCCGATTGAAATGTGAGGATAAGCCCTGTGGATGGAGGTGGCGATTATATCGGTACCGCCTGTTGAACCTCCTCTGCTGAAAATCAGCGCAATACCTATTCCGTTTAACATTCCGCCGAATATTGAGGCAAGGATTACTTCCCCTTTGTAGGGAGTTACCAAAGGGGTTACAATGTCAATAAACAGGGATACAAGGATAGTTCCTGCTATTGTCCTTGCGAAAAAGCCTTTGCCGAAGGTTTTATATCCCCAAAATAAAAGCGGCACATTCATAATTAATATGAAAGTGCCGATAGGTAAGGAAAACAAATAATTAAGCATTGTTGCTATACCTGTCAGTCCACCGGGGGCAATATTATTCGGTGAAGTGAATATTGCCACAGAGATTGAATAGATAAATGCTCCTGCTGCTATTATCAGGTAATCCTTTATATTTTGTTTCATTTAAAACCCTCGTTATTCTAATTTAGAATTATGTATTTGAGAGGATTTTGTTAAAAAGTTCCTTTATACGAGGAAGTTCGTTGTTTAAGTACAGATAACCGAACAATGCCTCAAGCCCTGTAGCGCTGTGGTAATCGGCTACGTTGGCATTTTTCGGTGTATTTTGAGTGGTGGCATTTCTGCCGCGCTTATAAACCGCAACCTCGCTGTCCGTTAAATCAGGCAGTAAAAGTTGTGCATAATTTGCCTGAGCCTTGCAATTTACAAGTTTTACCTTTAGTTTATTAAGTTCACCGACAGGTCGGTTGGCTTGTTTTACAAGGTATTCACGTACGAGCAAGTCATACACACCGTCACCTACAAATGCTAAAGTTTGGGGTGAGAGTTGCTTTGGGTTGCATTGATTTTCCAAAAACTGTTCCATAGCGCTTACTCCACAAAATCAAATTCCAAGTCATATATGGAAACTGTGTCGCCCTCGTTTATTCCTGCATCACGTAATGCGTCAATAACACCATTATTAAGCAAGGTGTTCTGGAAATAGTTAAGGCTTTCGTAATCGTCAAAATTTACGGAACGCATAACATTGTAGAGCCATTTTGCCTCTACAAAATACACGTTGTCCTCTTTTCTGATTGTAACGCTGTGGTCGTCAAAGTCCTCTGCTGTAACTATGGGAGCAGGCTCTGCCTCAAATCGCTCTATTGGCGGCAATTTTGACAGCATTTCCTGTATCTTTTTCAACAGTGGGTCAACGTCATAGCGGATAGCCGCCATAATCGGAAAAAAGTCATAGCCTTGGTCATTGATGAATTTTTTATATTCGGCAATCTGCTCGTCGGTTGCCATATCGCACTTGTTACCGGCAACAATCATAGGACGTTTAGCAAGTTCAGGATTGAATTTTTCAAGTTCGTTGTTGATTATCTTAAAGTCCTCGTAGGGGTCACGTCCGTCACTTCCGCTTATGTCAACAATATGCACCAACATTCTGCAACGCTCAATGTGACGCAAAAATTGGTGGCCTAAACCTACACCTTCCCAAGCACCCTCGATAAGTCCCGGAATATCAGCCATTACAAAACTACTGCCCTCTCCCATTGATACAACTCCCAAAACAGGGGTTATAGTGGTAAAGTGGTAGTTTGCAATTTCAGGTTTAGCCTCGGATACTACCGATATAAGAGTAGATTTGCCCACATTAGGAAAGCCTACAAGTCCTACATCCGCAAGAAGTTTAAGTTCAAGTGTTACCTCAAATTCTTCACCGGGTAAGCC
>JAQXSC010000002.1 GCA_029218825.1 Oscillospiraceae bacterium
GAAAACTTCAAGGCTTCCCAAAACAAATATGACGGCTACTGCTATATTGATGAAAATAATAATATTGTAAATCTATCTAAAGACTTTTTTGACTATGTAAAATCCATAGAGTTTGAGAACAGAACTTTTAATATCACTAAAAGACCTAAAAAGTACTTTATGAATTTATATGGTGAAAATTGGCGTACTTATTCTGTAAGAAAGGTAAACGGTACGGAAAACCCCTTTGTAATCGCCGAATTGGATTTACCTTATGAAACCTACCTTTCTGCAATAAAGAATGATAAAGATTCATATTTTGATATTGTTAAAGACAGGGTAAACAACAGTAATTGGAACTCGCGAAAGTTCAATCCTGCGGAGAAAACTGCCGAGTATAACTTTAACTGTTGCAGACGTTCCGTTGACAGAATTGATATTTGGTGCGATTTAAAGGATAAGCGAGAAGCCTTGAAAACTGCCTATGACAATAAGGACGTTGACACGTTGAGAAACTTGCTGAAAGATTATCTCTATAAAAGCGAAAAGTATATTAAAATGGATATAGGCTTGTATATTGACGATGAGATTTTAAAATACGCAAAACTTGTATGGGAAAATAGCAAAAGACCTAAATTGGCTGACAGAATTTACGATTGTACTCCTGATTTATACAAAAACGAAACTGTTGACCAATACTTTGCAAACAGACAAAAATAATTTATAAACGGACAGTTTACTGCTAACTGTCCGTTTTTGTTTACTTTTATCCTTTGCTGTGTTATACTAACTATATATAATTTATTGTAAAGTAGGGATAGTATGGAAAACAAAGTGTCACGTTTTAAAGCAAGGGAACAGGGCTTTATTCTGATTTTTGAAATGAACTTTAACACAGAGCATTTTACCGACGTAATCGAAGCCGCTGAGGAAACGAGGGATATTGTTTTTGAGGATTATGCAAAGGAACTTGCTTTAGGTGTGTATAATACAAAGGACGACCTTGACGCAATAATTTCCGCCCACCTGAAAAAAGGCTGGAACTTAAAGCGTATTTCCAAAGCAAGTCTTTCCATTTTAAGACTTGCACTTTATGAAATGACTTATGTTGATTCAGTACCCTCAAGCGTAGCAATTAACGAGGCTGTAGAACTTGCAAAGAAATATACCATAGATGAAAGCAAGTTTATCAACGGTGTTTTAGGTGCAATTTCAAGAGAAGAAAAATGAACTACTATTTAGGAATAGACACAAGCAACTATACAACCTCTGTTGCCTTGTACTGCGACAACGGAGTGATTATTCAACAGAGAAAACTTTTGCCTGTTAAGGAAAATACCTGCGGACTCAGGCAAAGCGATGCGGTTTTTCATCATACAAATCAACTGTATTCCCTTTACGGAGAACTTGTTAAAAACATAGATTGCAGTTTAATAAAGGCGGTAGGAGTATCAAGCCGACCTCGACCTGTTGAAAATTCCTATATGCCTTGTTTTACCGTAGGAATAAATGCGGCGAAAATTATCGCAGATACCTTGAAAATCCCTCTATATGAATTTTCTCACCAAGAGGGACACATTTCTGCCGGAATATTGAGTTCAGGACATTTGGAACTGTTTTCCAAAGATTTTATCGCTTTTCACGTAAGCGGCGGTACTACCGAGGCTGTTTGTTCAAAACCAAAGGACTTCGGTTTTGACCTTGATATTGTTGCAAAAACTTTGGACTTGAACGCAGGACAGGCTATTGACAGAACAGGGGTAATGCTGGGGTTTAACTTCCCCTGTGGCAAAAAACTTGAAAAACACGCACTAAATTACAACGGCTCTGTAAAAGTGAATCCCACATTAAAAGGTGCCGATTGTTGTTTAAGCGGTCTTGAAAACCAATGTAAAAAACTTTTTGACAATGGCGACAGCAAGGAGAAAATTTCCTACTATTGCCTTAAATATATTGAAGCCACTATCACAAAAATGACAGAAAAATTAATTGAAAAATACGGCAAAATTCCTTTCCTTTATGCAGGGGGAGTTATGTCAAATTCGATTATCAGAAATACCATAGAGGAAAATTATGGAGGAATATTCGCAACCCCTGAACTCTCCTCCGACAACGCAGTAGGAATTGCCTACTTAACTTACAGAAAGGCTGAAAATGACAACACCTGATTTTCTAAAACCACGTATTATTTCCGTTTCACAACTAAATTATTACGTAAAGTCACTCCTTGACAATGACGCACATTTAAGCAGCGTCTTTGTTACAGGAGAAATCAGCAACCTTACCGACCATTACAGAAGCGGTCATATTTATTTCAGCCTGAAAGACAACAACTGCGTTATAAAAGCGGTAATGTTTGCAGGAAATGCGAGAAATCTGAAATTCAAACCTCAAGAGGGTATGAAAATTATCGCACGTGGCAGAGTATCCCTCTACGAGCCATCAGGTAATTACCAGTTTTATGTTGAGGATATGCAGCCTGACGGTATAGGCGAGTTGACTATAGCCTTTGAACAGTTAAAGAAAAAACTATCCGAAAAGGGTATATTTGACCAATCCCACAAAAAACCGATACCGAAATTCCCCCAAACAATAGGCGTAATAACTTCTCCCACAGGTGCGGCAATTCAGGATATTAAGAATATTTTACACAGACGTTTTCCGAGTGCGGATATTGTGCTGTGTCCTGTTTTGGTACAGGGTGAAAGTGCGTCAGCCCAACTTGTTAATGCAGTAAATATCTTCAATGAGTACGACTGTGCAGATGTAATTATAATCGGCAGAGGCGGTGGTTCTATAGAGGATTTGTGGGCTTTCAACAGCGAAGAACTTGCCTATGCAATATACGCAAGTAATATCCCTGTAATATCAGCAGTAGGCCACGAAACCGACTTTACAATATGCGACTTTGTGTCTGATTTACGTGCCCCCACTCCGTCTGCTGCTGCGGAATTAGCCGTTCCCGACAAAGAGGAATTAATCGCCTACTACAATTCTCAAAAGCAGTATTTAACTTCTATTTTAGATAATAAAATTTCAAAAGCAAACCGTGTGCTTTCCGAGTATAAATTAGTGCTGAATGAAAATTCTCCTGAAAAGCAGATTTCAAAATACAACGAAAATTTGTCATTATTCCGTAACAGATTAGAAAGTATTATGAATGAAAAATTGAATACCGCCTTTGAAAAAATCCATAAAAACGGCGGTAAACTTGAAGCGTTAAACCCCGTGTCTGTTTTGCAACGTGGATATTCAGTTGCGGAAAAAGACGGAAAAATTGTGAGTTCCGTAAATGACGTTAAAACAGATGATATACTGAACATTACTTTAAAGGACGGAAAAATTATAACAAAGGTGCAAGGTTAATTATGGCTTTTACACATTTACACGTGCACAGCGAGTACAGTTTGCTTGACGGTGCTTGCAGAATTAAAGAAATGGCAAAGGCGGTTAAAAAAATGGGACAAACCGCCCTTGCAATCACCGACCATGGCGTTATGTACGGCGCTGTGGATTTTTACCGTGCCTGTAAAAAAGAG
>JAQXSC010000003.1 GCA_029218825.1 Oscillospiraceae bacterium
CTCTTTTGTTGTCTATATTATACAATAGTTTTCCACCCTTGTCAAGTATTTTATTAAAAATTTTTTAAAAAATTTTAAAAAATTTAAGCCCTGTAAAAACAAGGCTTAAACAATAGGTTTTTTCAGTTTTATACGTTGACTGTAGCCACGTGATAACCGCTGTAACTGTAGCCATATTCCGCACCGCTTCTTAAAGTTCCGTCCCATGGGTCAAGAATTTTAAAGTCGCTTAAACTTGTACCGTCACCGGTATAGCCGTAGAAAGTTACGTAGTGGGTTGATGAACTTCTCATACTTAAAAGTCCAACGCAGGCTCTGTTTTGGTCAAGTTCAGACTTGATTTTTGAAAGCATTGCGCTTGATGACCCAAGACGATGATATGTACCGCCGTTCCAATTACATCCGCCACCGTACCAGAAACTGCCCGGTGTTCTCAATGTGCCTGTTACCTGATAGTAAGCATATGCAAATGAATATGCGCTGCACATTATAGTTGACTGTGGGTAAGCGTGTTGTGTCTGCCAACCGATTGCTCCTGCGATTGAGGACATTTTGCTGTCGGCGATTGAGTTGCCTACAAATTTAGGCTCAACATTTACTTTACATACAGACTTGATTCCGTTGCACTCTGCAACGATTTTTGTTTTGCCGGCATTTTTACAAGTAACCTTACCTTCCTTTGTTACTGTAGCCACCTTTTTGTCGGTACTGTAAAATGTAGGCTCGTAGCCGTCATAATTAGTTTTAGCCTTAATGCTAAACTTCTCTCCGGCCTCTTTGTTTTCTTTTTCTTTGTTTAGTTTGATTTTTAGAGAATAATCTTTTAATTTAATCTCTGAGCCAAAATCAGCAGTAAGCGGTAAAAATGTATTGTTGTCTATTACAGCGGATACTGAAAGCACGGTTGTAACAGACAGTAACAAAGCAAGAAAACCTGTGCAAATAATTTTTCTCATATAATCTCCTTAAAAAACTTTTTCCTACCTTCAACTAATCACAGTTTTAACTGTAACAATATTGTAACCAATTTTGTGCATATTTGTCAATAGAAGTGACAAAATTATGTAACATCCTACAAGTTAGCACTAATTAACCCATATTTTTTTGTAGTGATTTTTTCTAAATAAGAATTAAATAGTAAACTTATATATAAATCAGTTAATACTTTTAAAGTTTTTATGTAAATTGACGTTGCCGAAATTTTGAGAAAAAGCAATTTTTTAGGAAATATATGACAAAAAGGTTGGGCAAAATGCCCAACCTTTTAAAACCTAAAATATTCTATTTTATTTTGCTAAAAGTTTCTTAATTCTGTTTACAGCCTCGATTGTGTTTTCTCTGTCGCCGAATGAGGTCAATCTGAAATATCCTGCACCGTTTTTACCAAAGCCCTCACCGGGAGTACCAACAACGTTAGCATTTTCCAATAGGTAATCAAAGAATTCCCAACTGCCCATACTATTAGGACACTTTAGCCAGATGTACGGTGAGTTTTTGCCGCCTGTGTAGTAAATGCCCAGTTCATCCATAGCAGAAGAAATAATACGTGCATTTTCCTGATAATAAGCAATATTCTCTTTTATCTGTTTTTGACCCTCTTCGCTGAACACAGCCGCTGCGCCTCTTTGAACAGGCCATGAAACACCGTTAAATTTTGTAGCCTCTCTGCGGTACCACAGTTTGTAAATATTGTGACCGTCACGTTCAAGTTCCTTTGGAATTACTGTATAACCGCAACGTGTACCTGTGAATCCTGCTGTCTTTGACAGTGAGCAAAACTCAATAGCACAGGTGCGAGCGCCCTCAACAGCAAAGATTGAACGAGGAGCGTCGTCGGTAATAAATGCTTCGTAAGCCGCGTCGTACAGCAGAATAGCATCGTTTGCATTTGCATAGTCAACCCATTCCTTTAACTGGTCATATGTGTAGGCAGAGCCTGTTGGGTTATTAGGGGAGCAAAGATAGATAATATCTGCTTTTACATCTTTTGGAGGCATAGCCGCAAAACCGTTTTCGGCAGTAGAATCGGCATAAACGATTTTTCTGCCTGCCATTATGTTACTGTCAACATACACAGGATAAACAGGGTCGGTAACCATTACAACATTATCCTCGCCGAATATATCGCCTATATTACCGCAGTCGGACTTTGCACCGTCTGATACAAATATCTCACCTGCATCTACCTTTACACCAAACCCCTTGTAATAATCGGAAATAGCCTGACGTAAAAACTCATAGCCCTCGTAGTCAGGATAACCTTTGAAAGTTTCCTTGTGTCCAAGTTCATCTGCACCCTGTTTCATAGCCTCTACTACTACAGGAGCAAGTGGCAGAGTAACGTCGCCTATACCAAGTCTGATTACCTTTTTGTCAGGATTTGCTTTGATATACTCGTTTGTTCTTTTGGCTACCTCGGCAAAAAGATAGTTTGGAACTAAATTGTCGTAATTACTGTTGATTTTCATAATTGCCTCCGGATATTATAAATTATTTGTCTAAACTTGCCTTTACAAATTCACGGAAAATCGGATGAGCGCAAGTAGGACGAGATTTAAACTCTGGGTGATACTGAACACCGATGTAGAATTTGTGGTCAGGGATTTCTACAGTTTCAACAAGCAAACCGTTTGGAGAAGTACCTGTAATGTGCATACCGTTCTTTTCAAATTCCTCACGGTACAAGTTGTTAAACTCATATCTGTGGCGGTGACGTTCTGCAATTTCCTTTTTGCCGTATGCTCTTGACATAATAGTGTTGTCACGGATTACGCAGGGATATGCACCAAGACGCATTGTACCGCCCATATCCACAACACCCTGCTGGTCAGTCATAAGGTCGATTACATTATGATTGCCCTCGGGGGTAAATTCGCTTGAGTTTGCATCTGTATAGCCTAAAACATTTCTTGCAAATTCCATTACCGCTGTCTGCATACCAAGGCAGATTCCAAGGTAAGGAATATTGTTTTCACGAGCATACTGTGCGGCTTTAATTTTACCCTCAACACCACGATTGCCAAAGCCACCGGGAACAAGGATACCGTCAACGTCGCCTAACAACTCGTCCACTGTGTATTCGGTGATTAACTCTGTGTCAACCCACTTAATGTCAACAAAAGAGGAATTCTCGTAACCGGCGTGGCGGAGAGCCTCTGCTACTGACAGGTAAGCGTCGTGTAACTGAACATATTTACCGCAAAGTGCGATTTTGCAGGTTTTGTTTCTGCTGTTAATTCTTTCAAGCATTTCTTTCCATGCTTTCATTTCACCCTTTGGTGCGTCAATTCCAAGTTCTCTGCAAACTACATCACAGAAGTTTGCTTTTTCAAGCATCATCGGTGCTTCGTAAAGAACAGGAATTGTAATGTTTTCAACTACGCAGTCAGGCTTAACGTTACAGAACATTGCGATTTTCTTGAAGATTGACTCCTCCAAAGGCTCGTCGCAACGTAAAACGATAACGTCAGGATTGATGCCGATTGAACGTAATTCCTTTACAGAGTGCTGTGTAGGTTTTGATTTATGCTCCTCTGAACCGCGAATGTAGGGAACTAATGTAACGTGGATGAACAGGCTGTTTTCCAAGCCAACCTCTAAAGACACCTGACGGATAGCCTCTAAAAACGGCTGTGATTCAATGTCGCCTACTGTACCGCCGATTTCGGTGATAACAACGTCTGCGTTAGTCTTTTCGCCAACCTGATAGATAAATGACTTAATCTCATTTGTAATATGAGGAATTACCTGAACAGTTTGTCCCAAATAATCGCCGTGACGCTCTTTTTCAAGAACGTTTGAATACACTTTACCTGTAGTAAGGTTTGAAAATTTGTTTAGATTTTCATCAATAAAACGCTCGTAGTGACCTAAATCCAAATCAGTTTCCGCACCGTCCTCGGTTACATAAACCTCGCCGTGCTGGTATGGGCTCATTGTGCCCGGGTCAACGTTAATATATGGGTCAAGTTTCTGGGCCGCAACTTTCAGTCCTCTGTCCTTTAATAATCTGCCGAGTGATGCGGCAGTAATACCTTTACCTAAACCGGATACTACACCACCGGTTACAAATACATACTTTGTCATTTTTCTATCCTCCTTAAATTTCCACTGTTCCGTCAAATACTTTTTCTGCGTCGCCGGTCATATATACTGTATCGTCAGTATAGTTAATTACCAAATCGCCGCCCTTTAGTTTAATTGTGATGTCCTCGCCCTTTTTGCAGAAGCCGTTTTCACAAGCCGCAACTGCAACTGCACAAGCACCTGTTCCACAAGCCCATGTTTCACCTGAACCACGTTCCCAAACTCTCATTTTGATTGTGTGGTCATTCAGCACCTTTACAAATTCCGTGTTTACACGTTCAGGGAAAATCGGATCATTTTCAAACTTCGGTCCGATATCCTCAATGTCAAGGCCGTCAACATTGTCGATAAATACAACACAATGTGGGTTACCCATAGACACACAGGTTACGTTGTAATCCTCACCGCTGATATTTACCTTTTCGTTAATCATTTTTTCCTTGTCGCATACTACAGGGATATTCTTTGGATTCAGTTCTGCCTTGCCCATATCAACACGAAGGCTCTTAACAATACCATCCTGTGTATATGCCTTTAGGTTCTTGATACCGCTTAAAGTTTCGATTGTGATTTCATCTTTTTCTTTTATATCAATCATATTGTGGTCGTAAAGGAATTTACCCACGCAACGGATACCGTTACCGCACATTTTTCCCTCACTGCCGTCAAGGTTGAACATACGCATTTTTGCATCGGCAACATCAGACGGACAAACCAAGATAATACCATCGCCGCCGATACCAAAGTGACGGTCGGAAAGTCTTACGGAAAGTGCCTCCGGATTGTTGATTTCCTGGTCAAATGTACTGCAATAAATGTAGTCATTACCGATACCGTGCATCTTGGTGAACTTTAATTTCATCTTTTCAGACCTCATATTATTAATATCAATAAGTTCTGTGCTGTGTTGTGAATATTTACTTCTCAAACAATCTGCAAGTGCCTTTGCAGTATCAAGAGAAGTAAGACAAGGAATATTTCTCTCTACTGTCTTACGACGGATTTTTACTGAATCACGTGTTGGTATTCTGCCCTTTGCAGAGGTGGAAATAACATAGTTGATTTTACCGCTTTCGATTAGTGAAAGTGTGTTATTATTTTCGTCCTCGTGGATTTTCTTAACTCTTACAGCGTCAATGTTGTATGGCTCTAATGCGTCGGCAGTACCTGTTGTAGAGTAGATTGTAAAGCCCATATCTGCATACATTTTTGCAATATTGCCGATTTCCGCTTTGTCAGAATCACGAACGGAAACGAATACACCGCCACCGCGTTTCATTTTATAACCTGCGCCGATAAGACCTTTATACAGAGCCTCCTCGAGTGTTTCTGCAATACCTAAAACTTCACCTGTGGATTTCATTTCAGGGCCTAAATGGTTATCAACGTTTATGAGTTTTTCAAAACTGAATACAGGCACCTTTACTGCAAAGTAAGGAGATTTCTTGTAAAGACCTGTGCCGTAGCCCATATCTTCAAGTTTTTCTCCAAGCATTGCGCGAGTAGCCAAATCTACCATCGGAACACCTGTAACCTTACTTATATAAGGGATTGTACGTGATGAACGAGGGTTAACCTCGATAACGTAAAGTTCTCCCTTATAAATAAGGTACTGGATATTTACAAGACCTTTTGTCTTTAGTGAAAGCGCTAAATTACGAGTTGACTTGATAATTGTTTCCGTCATTTGGTCGGAAACATTCCAAGCAGGATATACAGCGATTGAGTCGCCGGAGTGAACGCCTGCACGTTCAATATGCTCCATAATACCCGGAATAAGAATATCCTCTCCGTCACAGATTGCGTCAACCTCAAGTTCCGTACCCATAAGGTATTTATCAATCAGAATCGGATTTTCGATTTCCTGTGCAAGGATAATCGCCATATATTCCTTAACGTCTGCATCGTTAAAGGCGATAATCATATTCTGTCCGCCTAAAACGTATGAAGGACGGAGTAAAACAGGATAGCCGATTGTATTGGCAGCCTCAAGAGCCTCCTCGCAGGTCATTACTGTAACGCCCTTTGCTCTTGCGATATTGTGCTTTTCAAGGAGTTCGTCAAAACGCTCTCTGTCCTCTGCCATATCAATAGCGTCATAGGAAGTACCTAAAATATTTACACCGCTGTCGTCAAGGAATTTTGTCAACTTGATAGCAGTCTGACCGCCGAAGGCAACAACTACGCCGAATGGTTTTTCTGTTTGAATAATACCCATTACGTCCTCGGTTGTTAAAGGTTCAAAGTAAAGTCTGTCTGCTGTGTCAAAGTCTGTGGAAACAGTTTCAGGGTTGTTGTTTACAATTACAACCTCGTATCCGGCTTTCTTTAATGCCCATACGCAGTGAACGGAGGCATAGTCAAATTCGATACCCTGACCGATTCTGATAGGGCCTGAACCGAATACTATTATGGTTTTCTTTTGGCTGTTTTTCTCCTGAATAAACTTCTCCGCCTCATTTTCTTTGTCATAAGTTGAATAGAAGTAAGGAGTTTCTGCGTTGAACTCTGCCGCACAGGTATCAACCATTTTATACACAGGAACTAAAGGATTTTCAACCTTTTGTCCGCTGAATTTCTCTATTGTTCTGTCAAGGAAGCCTACTTCCTTTGCTTTCAGATAAAGTTCTCTTGAAAGTTCGCCTTTCTTAAGTTCCTCGCCAACCTTTGAAATGTTGATGAGTTTTTCTAAAAACCACTCGTCAATCATTGTGATTTCGTGGACTTTCTCTACGGAAACACCACGTTTCAGCGCCTCATATACACAGAACATTCTAAGGTCGTCACAAACGCTTAATCTGTCGATAACAGATGCGTCGGACATTTCCTCGAACATTTCATCGTCCATTGTATCGTGGGAAATTTCCGCACCTCTGATAGCTTTCATCATAGCCTGTTCAAAGGTTGGAGCAATAGCCATAACCTCGCCTGTGGCTTTCATCTGTGTACCCAAAGAACGCTTTGCATATACAAATTTATCGAAAGGCCATTTTGGAAGTTTTACTACAACATAGTCTAAAGCAGGTTCAAAGCAGGCATAGGTTGAGCCTGTAACTGCGTTTTTGATTTCGTTTAATGTGTAGCCGATTGCGATTTTAGCGGCAACCTTTGCGATTGGATAACCGGTTGCCTTTGACGCAAGGGCTGATGAACGTGATACACGAGGGTTAACCTCAATTACTGCATATTCAAAAGTTTCAGGGTTAAGGGCAAACTGACAGTTACAACCGCCCTCTACCTTTAAAGCGGAAATAATATTAAGTGCTGCACTACGGAGCATCTGATATTCTTTATCGGCAAGTGTTACCGCAGGAGCGATAACGATACTGTCGCCTGTGTGTACGCCAACAGGGTCGAAATTTTCCATTGAACACACTGTAATAACGTTACCTAAAGAGTCACGCATTACCTCAAATTCAATTTCTTTCCAACCGGAAATACATTTCTCAACAAGCACCTGAGTAATAGGAGAAAGTTCAAGGCCGTTTGAAGTAATCTCTCGCAAATCCTCCTCGTTATCTACAATACCGCCGCCTGTACCGCCAAGTGTAAAGGCAGGACGGATAATAACAGGGTAGCCGATTTTATCGGCAAATTTTACTGCCGATTCAACGTCGTTTACTACAGTTGAAGGGATAACAGGCTGGTTGATTTCAAGCATTGTGTCCTTGAACATCTGTCTGTCCTCAGCCTTGTCGATTGTTTCAGGAACAGCACCTAACAGTTTAACGCCGTGCTTTTCAAGAAAGCCCTCCTTTGCAAGTTGCATTGAAAGTGTAAGTCCTGTCTGACCGCCTAAAGTGGACAGAAGTGAATCCGGCTTTTCTTTAATAATAATACGCTTTACGGTTTCCAAGGTTAAAGGCTCAATATAAACCTTATCTGCCATAGCGTTATCTGTCATAATTGTAGCAGGGTTTGAGTTTACAAGGATAACCTCAAGTCCCTCTTCTTTTAATGCACGACAAGCCTGTGTACCTGCATAGTCAAACTCCGCAGCCTGACCGATTACGATTGGGCCTGAGCCGATTACCATTACACGTTTAATATCAGATTTTAGTGGCATAATATCATTCCTTATTCTTTATATTATTACGTATGATTTAAACTTATTCTTTATTTTCTTTCATTAATTCAACAAATCTGTCAAAGAGGAAAGCGGTGTCCTTTGGGCCGCCGCAAGCCTCCGGGTGGAACTGAACGGAGAAAGCAGGCATATCGGTATAGTTGATACCCTCGCAGGTTCCGTCGTTGCCGTTTACAAAACTTACTTCACTGTTTTTGGGAACAGAGTCGTTGATAACAGCATAGCCGTGATTTTGTGAGGTAATATAAACTCTGTTTGTTTTAACCTCTTTAGCAGGTTGGTTTGCACCTCTGTGTCCGTAGTGGAGTTTCTCGGTTTTTGCGCCCTGTGAAAGAGCAAGAAGTTGATGCCCCAGACAAATACCAAAGGTTGGAATTTTGTTTTTGCAAAGTTCCTTTAGAGTAGCAATAGCCTCTACATTTTCCTGTGGATCTCCCGGGCCGTTTGACAGCATAATACCGTCAGGATTCATAGCCAGAATATCCTTTGCGGAAGTATTGTAAGGTACAACTGTTACGTTACAACCTCTCTTTACAAGTTCTCTGCCGATATTGTGCTTTGCACCATAGTCAATAAGCACAACGTCAAGTTCAGGATTTTGGGCATTAAAGGTCTGTTTTTCTTTTATTGAAGTGCTTTTTACTGCGTCCTTTACAGTATAGCCTTTCATTTCCTCTATGTCTTTTTCAAGGTTGTCAAGGCTGTATGTGAGTTTGCAGTTCATAACACCGTACTCTCTAACAATCTTTGTTAATGCACGAGTGTCAATATCGTATAAGCCGGGGATTTTTGCACTTTTTAAAAAAGTGTCAAGATCCCCTTGGCAACGGAAGTTACTTGGGGCTTGGCACCAATTTCTGACAATATAGGCTTTTAGAGCCGGAGCGTCGCTTTCAAAATCAGCGGGTATTACTCCGTAGTTTCCGATAAGGGGGAATGTTTGAATAACCACCTGACCGTAGTAACTTGGGTCGGTGAGTGTTTCAAGATAACCTGTCATAGCAGTAGTAAAGACAAGTTCTCCTGTAGTTTCTTTTTCAAATCCGAAGGACTTACCCTCAAAGTATGTGCCGTTTTCAAGTATTAAATATGCACTGCGGCTCATAATATGACCTTCCTTTCAAATCCTAAATTTATTAGTTCTCATAGGTTTTAATAACCTGTTTAGCAACTGTTAGTTTATTAGTACGCATATCCATTGCCTGTTTTTCGATATAGTGATGTGCCTGTTTTTCTGTCATAGACAAACACTGCATAAGCAACAGTTTAGCCCTGTTGATTATTTTCATTTCCTCGATTTTGCTTTTAAGTTGTTTATTCTCGGATTCCACAGACAACAAGCGTTCTTTAAAGCACTGGGTAAATATCATATAGTGGTGAAACAGGTGTTTATTAACAGGTTTTTGAATTACCAGCACACCGTATTTATCAACCATAGATGCAACTTCCATTGCTTTCTCCTGTTGTACCACAAGTATTACGCAGGACTTTGTGTTTTCTGCACAGAATATGGAAAAATCAATTCCGGATTCCTCGCATAAAGGAGTGTTGATTACAATTAAATCATACTCTGTATCCAACACCTTTTCCTTTGCGTCCTCCGAACTGACGGTACAATCCACATTTTCGTAATTTTCCGTGGATAAAAGTTGAGCAATGGCTTTTATGCTTGTTTCTGTTTTAGAAACAATTAATGCTTTTTTCATAACATCACCATCATAATATTTTAAAGTATCAAATGCAAAAAGTGATTACATATTAGAATTATACTCAAATTATTTTTATCTTTTTACAAAAAGAGCCGCGATTTTTCACGCAGCCCTTTTACAATTATATATTTACGTATAAATTATGGTATGGATTTGCAGAGTTGGGAGTAATAACAACAAACTGATGGTCGAGGATTTCTTTCTTGTCCTCTTTCAACAGTTTGCAGTATTCATCGAGATACTCGTCAATTTCAGCCATATCTTCAGGGGTCGCCAATTCCGCCTTAACCTGAGCCGGCATACTGTCAGGTATTTCATCTAAAGAGCATCTCAGATACATCTTTCCGCCGTGCATACCTGTACCGCAGAAATTACCTACAATTCTTTTCTTTTGAGTATTCATACCAAGTACGATTATATATCCCCCTGCCTGATACTCACCTAAAAATGTACCTGCCGCACCGCCGATAATTACAACCGGCGGATTGCCGATATAGGATTTCATATGAATACCTGTACGATAACCGCTGTCACCATGGGCAAAAATTTTACCTCCGCGCATACCATAGCCTGTAGTATCGCCGCAATTACCCTTTACGATTATTCTGCCTGTATTCATAGTATCTCCGGTTGCGTCTTGGGCGTTACCGTTTACTATAATATCTGAGCCGTTAAGATAACAGCCAAGGGCATTACCGGGAGTACCGTTAATGGTAATTTTCTTACCGCTTGAAGCAGCGCCGATATATCTCTGCCCCATACAGTTATCTATCGTAATATTCTTTTCCTCTGACTCTCTTACAAGACCGTTTAAATCCTTAAAGTGCATAGCACCTGCTGTAATATTCATCATAGGGTGCCTCCTAACTTTTCATTTCGGTAGGATTTAGCCATAGCCATAAGCTGAGGGTTATCCTTTATTAATTCAAAATCCACTTCCGAAAGCGGTGTTTTATTACGTACCAAGGCTGTATAAATACCTGCTTTGGCAACGTTGCCTATCATAATAAATCCTTTTAAAAGTCCGTCCTTCGTAAACAGGCACTTATAATCCTGACCGTCCTCTGTAACATATGTATCTCCCACATATGCACCTGCGGTAATAATATGATAGTCAAAGAAACCGATTGCATTCATAGGTACAGGATTGTCAAAACTCTTATCTCCCCCAGCCATATTTACACCGGCAGTTTCACCCTGTAAATATGCGTTGGGAAGTATTGCGATAATCTGATCTTCATCTGTTGCAATATTATGACTTACGGTACAGTCACCTGCGGAATAAATGTCCTCAAGTGAAGTTTCGCTCTTTGAATTTACAACAATTCCTCGCTGAACGTCACCGCCGATTTCAGATACAAGTTCCGTATTGGGACGAACACCCACTGCAACAACAAGCACGTCAAAGTCAATTACCTTACCGCTTTTAAGTGTTGCGGTATTTTCTGTAAACTGCGCTACGCTGTCGTTAAGGGTAAACTTGATACCCTTTTCATTTTCAAGGAATTTCTGAACAAGTGCAGAGCCTTTTTCGTCTAAAATACTTGGTAAAATTCTGTTGGCAAGGTCAACAACCTCTACGGATTTCACCTTGTCAACAATGCCCTCAACGCATTTCAAACCGATAAGACCTGCGCCTATTACAAGGACTTTTGTGTCGCTATTAATAACCTTTTCCAGACTGTGAGCGTCGTCAAGTGTCATAAAGTTAAAGGCGTTTTCAACACAGTCCAAACCCTCCATGGGGGGAACAAAAGGACGTGAGCCTGTTGCCACAAGAAGTTTATCATATTCAACTACACAGCCGTCATCAAGTTCCACATTTTTACTGTCCTTGTTGATTTTTACAACCTTTTTACCAAGGATAGTTTCTACGTTGTTTTTCTCATAGAAATCATCAGGTCTGTACTTCATATGCTCCTCGTCGGTTTTGCCTAAAAGCATATAGGAAATAAGGGGACGGCCGTATGTATGATGAGGCTCGTCGGAAATAACAGTTATCTTTCCTTTGGTATCAACTTTTCTGATACCCTCAATGCAACCAACCGCTGCTGTTGAGTTACCGATAATTACGTAATTCATAGGACACCTCACCTTTCTTCAAATACTATTGCGTTGTTGGGACAACCTTTTACGCAAAGTGGCTCGGTGCCGTTTTTAGTGCAAAGTTCACACTTCTGCATAGGGCCTTCGTCACTTGGCAAAATACAGCCGTAGGGACAAGCCATTACACAGGTGAAACAGCCTACGCACTTGCTCTGGTCGATAGTAACCAAACCGTCTTTCTGACTTAATGCACCTGAAATACAACTTTTAACACAAATAGGGTCGTCACAATGTCTGCATTGTACTGCAAAATTTATACTGTCACTTTCCTCAATGCGAATACGAGGATTGATTTTTTTACCTTTAAGTGCCTTTACCATATCGGTTATGCCTGAATTTGCATAAGCACAGTTATATTCACAAAGATGGCAGCCAAGGCACCATTCTTCGTTTACCCAAACTTTTTTCATAATGATACCTCCTATTCACCTGCGTGCTTGATTCCCAAGATTTCAAGTTCTTTTTCTGTCAGTCCGATACCTCTCAGCATCAGCCTGTTTCCTCTCAATGATTCGATAGAGTTGATACCCATACCGCCCATAATTTCCTTAATCTCATTGTTCCAAGCGGTTACAAGATTAACAAGTCTTTTTGCACCGATTTCAGGGTTAAGACGTTTTACAAGGTCTGCACGTTGGGTAGCAATACCCCAATTACATTTACCGCCGTGACAATGTCTGCATTGGTGACAACCAAGGGCAATCAATGCGGCTGTACCGATATATACAGCGTCTGCGCCAAGTGCAATAGCCTTTACAATATCTGCGCTGTTACGGATTGAACCGCCTACTACAAGGCTGATATTATTTCTTATGCCTTCGTCACGAAGTCGCTGGTCAACTGATGCAAGTGCAAGTTCAATAGGAATACCAACGCTGTCACGAATACGTGTAGGTGCGGCACCTGTACCGCCTCTGAAACCGTCAATTACAATTATATCAGCGCCGCCTCTGGCAATACCACTTGCAATAGCGGCTACGTTATGTACTGCGGCAACCTTTACAATAACAGGCTTTTTATATGCAGTAGCCTCTTTTAATGTAAATACAAGTTGTCGCAAATCCTCGATTGAATAAATATCGTGGTGAGGAGCAGGAGAAATGGCGTCACTTCCCAAAGGTATCATACGTGTTTGTGATACGTCAACAGTTACCTTTGCACCGGGCAAGTGTCCGCCGATACCGGGCTTTGCGCCCTGACCGATTTTGATTTCAATAGCCGCACCTGCTTCAAGATAATCCTGGAATACACCGAAACGGCCTGACGCTACCTGAACGATTGTGTTTGGGCCGTATTGATAAAAGTCCTTGTGCAGACCGCCCTCACCGGTATTATAGTATGTTCCCAGTTCCGTAGCCGCCATAGCCAAACTCTTGTGAGCATTATAGGAAATAGCGCCATAGGACATAGCGGAAAACATTACAGGAACATCTAACTGAAGTTGTGGGTCAAGGTTGTTTATTACGTTTCCATCCTCGTCACGTTCAATCTTGCTTGGCTTTTTGCCCAAGAATACCTTTGTTTCCATAGGCTCACGAAGTGGGTCGATAGATGGGTTTGTAACCTGTGATGCATTGATTAAAATTTTATCCCAATAAATAGGGTATTTTTCAGGGTTACCCATTGAACTCAACAATGCTCCGCCTGTACCTGCCTGTCTGATAAGTTGGTCGATAACAGGTTGCGTCCAGTTAGCAGATGGGCGGTACATATCATCATTCTTAACAATCTTCAATGCACGTGTAGGACACATTGACACACAGCGGTGACAGTTTACGCATTTTGTTTCATCGCTGAATAACTTTCCTGTGTCAGGGTCAAACCAATGGACTTCATTTGCACACTGTCTTTCACAAACTCGACAGGCAATACATCTGTCCTGATTTCTCACTACCTCAAAATCAGAGGGAACGAAGTTTTGTGGTGATACAAATTCCCTAACCATTATTCAACACCTCCGTTAACATTAAAGATTACAGGTTCTCCGCCAAGGGGAGCCCAGATTTTGTCAAGGTCAGGCTCTATTACACGGATAGCGGACTCCTCACTTGCCATATAGGCTTTGTTACCCTTTTGACCGATTACCATTGAACGAAGTTTCAGTCTGTCATTCAACGCCATAAGACCGCCCTTATAACCAACGATAATTGAGAAAGGTCCTGTAACAAGCAGACTTGCGTATGCGTTTCTTATATATGTATAGTATTCTTTTTCCTTTTGTGGGAGATTTTCGATAGTTGACCAGAAAGGCGCTGCCATAACGTGAGCCGCATCCTCGTGGCTCATACCCTGTTTACGAACAAGGTAATCAACAATATATGCAATAGCCTCTGTGTCAGTTAAAAGTGTGCATTTGTATCCGAACATTTCTATTGAACGGCGGTTTGCGTCATAAGAGGAAATTTCTCCGTTATGAACTACAGAAGTATCAAGAACAGAGAAAGGATGGGCGCCGCCCCACCAGCCCGGTGTGTTAGTAGGATATCGTCCGTGTGCTGTCCAGGAATATCCCTCGTATTCATCAAGGCGGTAAAATCTGCCTACGTCTTCAGGATAACCTACAGCCTTGAAAGAGCCCATATCTTTACCTGATGAGAAAACATATGCACCGTCAATTTTTGTGTTGATTGACATTACGCAGCGGAATACAAATTCATCCTCATCAACCTGTGTTCTTTCAACCTTGTATGCTAAAGGCTTTAAGAAATATCTCCAAATCATCGGCTCGTCGGTAATTTCCTTAATAGTTTTGGTAGGCATTACAGACATACTTGCAATTTCAAAATGCTCGTTGATAAAAGCCTCTGCCTCATCTTTGGCTCTACGGCTGTCGTAGAACACGTGGAAAGCATAGAAATTCTTAAACTCCGGATAAATGCCGTATGCTGCAAATCCACCGCCAAGTCCATTGGAACGGTCGTGCATAATTGCGATTGACTTCATTATATCCTCACCGTTCTGCTTTGAACCGTCTAAAGAAATCATACCGGAAATAGCACAGCCTGATGGGATTCTTACCTCGCCTTCACGTTTCAGCATATTAACTCCTCCTTGTTGCTGTCATATCAGAATAAAAATTGCAGAACACATATATAATGTATGGAGTGTTTATCCTTGCAGGTGTTTTTGCTTACCAAACCTATCCCATTCACATAAATTACATTTTGTTCTGCCTTGTATTATATATCCTAATTATTTTGCTGTCAATAGGTTTTTGCATTATTTTGATATAAAAATTTCTTTTTACTATGAAAAAGGCGGTAATTTATGGTGTTTTAGGTATATTTCTGCAAGTAAGTTTTACATAACTTGCAATTTGTTGAATAAAAAATAAAAAAATTTCCAAAAAAGTATTGACAAACGAAAATTTATGTAATATACTATTGCCAGAAAGACAGCAATGGCGCTGCAAGTTTTGGCTTGTGGCGTCATTTTTGTTTTTATTTGATTAAAAAGGAGAGTACTAAAAATGGTAAACGTTCCGGAATTATTTGGTTCCAATGTCTTTAATGACGAAACTATGAGAGATAGACTTCCAAAGCCTGTATATACTGCTTTGAAAAAGACTATCCAAGATGGTGAAGCACTTGATATCAGCGTTGCAAACTCTGTTGCTCACGCAATGAAAGAGTGGGCTATTGAAAAAGGTTGCACACACTACACTCACTGGTTCCAACCGCTGACAGGTATTACTGCTGAAAAACACGACAGTTTTATTACACCTCAGGGTGACGGTAATGTTATTATGAGTTTCAGCGGTAAGGCTCTTATCAAGGGCGAGCCTGACGCGTCTTCTTTCCCAAGCGGCGGTATTCGTGCTACATTCGAGGCAAGAGGTTATACAGCATGGGACCCAACTTCCTATGCTTTTGCCAAGGACGGTACTTTATATATTCCAACCGCTTTCTGTTCCTACACAGGTGAAGTTCTTGATAAAAAAACTCCTCTGCTCCGTTCAATGGAGAGAATTTCCAAAGAGGCTGTAAGAATTTTACATTTGTTTGGTAAGACAGATGTTACAAGAGTTATGACAACTGTAGGTCCTGAACAGGAATACTTCCTTATTGACAAGGATATGTATGACGCTCGTCCTGACCTTATTTATACAGGCAGAACATTATTCGGTGCAAAGGCTCCTAAGGGTCAGGAACTTGACGACCACTACTTCGGCTCTATTAAAACAAGAGTTTCACAGTATATGGCTGAACTTGACAGAGAGTTATGGTCATATGGTATTTATTCAAAAACAAAACACAACGAGGTTGCTCCTTCACAGCACGAAGTTGCTCCTATCTTTACAACAACCAACCTTGCTGTTGACCACAACGAGTTAATGATGGACGTTATGCAGAAAGTTGCCGAGAAGTACAATCTTGTTTGCTTACTTCACGAGAAACCTTTTGCCGGTGTAAACGGTTCAGGTAAACACAACAACTGGTCTATTTCTACAAACACAGGTGAAAACCTGTTAAGCCCCGGCAAAAATCCTGAACAGAACACACAGTTCTTATTATTCCTTGCTGCTATCGTAAAGGGTGTTGACGAGTATCAGGATTTACTCAGAATTTCTGTTGCTTCCGCAGGTAACGACCACCGTCTTGGCGCTAACGAAGCACCTCCTGCTATTATCTCAATGTTCTTAGGCGACGAATTAGGCGCAATCGTAGATTCAATCAAAGACGGTACAGAGTATTCCGGTGAGGGCAAAAAGAAAGTGCAGATGGGCGTTGAAGTTCTTCCTGACTTCAAGAAGGACACAACCGACCGTAACCGTACTTCACCTTTTGCTTTCACAGGTAACAGATTTGAGTTCAGAATGCTCGGCTCATCTGTAAACGTTGCAAGTCCTAACATTGTACTGAACACTGTTGTTGCTGACGAGTTAAAGCAGTTTGCAGATGTACTTGAAAAGGCGGATGACTTTGAAAGTGCCGCTAAAGAATTGATTGCAAAAACATTCAGAGAGCATAGCAGAATTATCTTCAACGGCAACAACTATGCTGATGAGTGGGTTGAAGAGGCTGAAAAGAGAGGTCTGCTGAATCTTAAGAGCGTTCCACAGGCTGTAGCGCATTATCTTGACGAAAAGAACCTAAAACTCTTCACCGAAAACAACGTATTCAGCGAAGAGGAATTACACGCAAGATATGAAGTTGACCTTGAAAACTACGCAAAGGTAATCAACATTGAAGCATTGACAATGGTTGATATGGCTAAGAAAGACATTATTCCGGCTGTAACTTCTTATGTTAGGGAGTTAACCGATACTGCTCTTTCAAAGAAAGCATTATCAGATTCAATTCCTGTTGAACTTGAAACAAAACTTGTTACTTCATTAAGTCAGAAACTTGTATGTTTCTCCAATAAGGTTGAGGAACTTGAAAACAGTTTGATTCAGGCAGTGGAACTTGAGAACGATATTCAGGCTTATGCTGACTTCTACTGTGATACAGTATTTGCAAATATGCAGGAATTAAGAGCAATCGGTGACGCTATGGAAACAGAAACTTCTTCTGATTACTGGCCTTACCCATCATACGGCGAAATGCTCTTCGGTGTATAATTTAACAATTTAATACATAGGATATAACACAAAGACGTGTACTCATTTGAGTACACGTCTGTTTCATACCTATCCTTTTTAATTCACATAAGATAAGGCACTCTGTCTATTTTTTAGCAGAGTGCCTTGTCTGTTTTTATGTGCTGTATTTGCTTAAAGTGGATGTAAGAGTACATTAATTTAAAACATAAATGTATGCTGTTACACTACGGTCGGGCAAAATAGTTTTCCACTTTATGCAACCTATCTGCTCGAATTGGATGCAACGTCACGTTGCATACTTTACTGCTGTACCTGTTACAAGAATTTCAGCAGCCCCCTGCATTACAGATGAACTTGAAAATCTGATAGCAACAATAGCGTCTGCACCCATTTTTTGTGCCTGTTCAATCATTCTGTTCAGAGCAATATCACGTGACTCATTGAGCATCTTGTTGTAGGAACCAAGTTCGCCGCCAACCATACTCTTAAAACCTGCGCCCATATCCTTGAACGCATTTTTAGAACGGACTGTACTGCCGGAAACCAAACCTAATGCTTCAAATTCCTTTCCGGGAATTGTATCTGTTGTAACTAAAAGCATAAAAACCTCTCCTTAATATTATTTTACTAAATTATACATTATTGATATAAAAAATACAACTGATTAACGTATTTAATAACAAATAAAAGGCTGTTTGCAAATAATCTCCGAAAAGGCGGTTATTGATACGGTTGGGCATAGAAGTGTTCTAATAAATTAAATTTATCTACTTGACCGACATTTTCCATTTTCAATTTTAAATTTTCAATTAAAATAAAAAAACAACCCCTCCAAAAATCGGAGGGGTGTAACTGTATTACAATTATACAAGTTCAATGATAGCCATTTCAGCGCCGTCGCCACGACGTGGGCCGATTTTAGTGATACGTGTGTAACCACCATTTCTGTCGCTGTATTTTGGGCCAATCTCGTCAAATAACTTCTTTGTAACATCCTCTTTTGTGATGAATTTCATAACAAGTCTTTTATTTGCAAGAGTGTTTTCCTTTGATATTGTAATCATTTTCTCTGCCATAGAACTAACTTCCTTAGCACGAGTAACAGTTGTTTCAATTTTGCCCTTTTCTAAAAGGAAAGTAACCATTGCACGGAGCATAGCAGTTCTCTGAGCAGTAGTTCTTCCAAGCTTTCTTGTACCTGGCATAGGTATTCACTCCTTTATATATTTGTAAAAGGATTTATTCGTCTTCCTTCTTTAGGCTGAATCCAAGACTTTCAAGTTTAAACTCAACCTCTTCAAGTGACTTACGTCCAAGGTTACGAACTTTCATCATATCCTCTGTTGTTTTGTTTATCAGGTCTTCTACGTTGTTGATACCTGCACGCTTTAGACAGTTGAATGAACGAACAGAAAGGTCAAGTTCCTCAATAGTCATCTCAAGGTACTTATCCTTGCCCTTGTCGTCTTTCTCAACCATAATCTCGCTGTTTGTAACAGTATCGGACAGATTAACGAACAGGTTAAGATGCTCTGTGAGAACCTTTGCAGCCAAAGAAACTGCCTCCTGTGCGTTGATAACGCCGTTTGTCCAAACATCAAGTGTCAACTTGTCATAGTCAGTAATCTGACCTACACGTGTATTGTCAACTGTGTAGTTTACCTTTAAAACAGGTGTATAAATAGAATCCACCGGTAGAACTCCGATTACATTGTTACCGGAAAGAAGTTTATTCTTTTCGCCGGGAACGTAACCTCTGCCCTTATCAAGTGTAATTTCAATATTAAGTTTAGCATCGTCGCCTAAAGTTGCAATATGCAACTCAGGGTTAAGAATTTCAACATCGGCGTCGTGCTTAATGTCGCCTGCTGTAACCTCGCAAGGACCCTCGGCAGCAATCTCAACAACCTTTGGTGTGTTGTCGTAAATCTTTGCAACAAGACTCTTCATATTGAGGACAATCTCGGTAACATCTTCTTTAACGCCCGGAACAGTAGAAAACTCGTGAAGTACGCCGTTAATTTTAATTGAAGTAACAGCGCAACCCTCAAGGGAAGAAAGTAAAACTCTTCTCAGGCTGTTGCCCAGTGTATTACCGAAGCCACGCTCTAAAGGCTCTACAACAAATCTTCCGTATCTACCGTCTTCTGTAAGTTCTTCTGTTTCAATTCTTGGTTTTTCGATCTCTATCATAGCGAATCCTCCTTATTAGGCAGCCATCAAGCTGCTGTGTCTGTAATCTGCCTTATAAAACGTATGGGGATTACTTGGAGTACAACTCGACGATAAGGTGCTCTTCAACAGGAAAGTCGATATCATCTCTCTGTGGCTCGGCGATAACCTTACCACCAAGTAGATTTTCGTTTCTTGAAAGCCACTTTGGAGTTGCTACAGAAGCATTTTCACCCTCAGCGATTGCTTTAAATCTTGCTGTTGAACGGCTCTTTTCCTTTACTTCGATAACGTCGCCGACTTTAACAAGATATGAAGGAATGTTTACCTTCTTGCCGTTTACTGTAAAGTGAGAGTGATTAACAAGTTGTCTTGCCTCTCTTCTTGTAGCGGCTAAACCAAGTCTGAATACTACGTTATCAAGTCTATGTTCAATTAATGTCAGCAAAACTGCACCGGTCTTGCCTTCTTTTTTCTCGGCTTTCTCATAGTAAGCTCTGAACTGCTTTTCCATGATGCCGTAAATAAACTTAACTTTCTGCTTTTCTGTAAGCTGCATGCTGTATTCGCTCTTTTTTCTTCTCATGCTGCCGCCGGGGTTTCTGTTAGAAGTTTTCTTAGAATAACCCATAACTGCAGGAGAAATACCAAGTGCTCTACAACGTTTTGCAATAGGCTGCATATTTTTAGCCATAGTAAGTTTCCTCCTTATTTATTACTATACACGTCTTCTCTTTGGAGGACGGCATCCGTTGTGTGGAATTGGAGTTACGTCTTTAATCATAGTAACCTCAAGACCTGCGGACTGTAATGCTCTGATTGCTGCCTCACGACCCTGACCGGGGCCCTTTACGTAAACCTCTACGCTCTTCATACCGAAGTCCATAGCTGCTTTAGCGGCAGTTTCAGCAGCAGACTGAGCTGCAAAAGGAGTAGATTTACGTGAGCCACGGAAACCTAATTCACCTGCACTTGCCCAAGATACTGCGTTACCGTTAGTATCGGAAATAGTAACAATTGTATTGTTAAATGTTGACTGAATGTGAGCGCTGCCTTTTTCAATGTGCTTTTTGTCACGACGGCGGCGTACAGCCTTTTTACCCTTAGGTGCTGCCATAAGCTTTATCCTCCTTACTTCTTCTTGTTGGCCATTGTCTTACGAGGGCCCTTGCGAGTACGAGCGTTTGTCTTTGAACGCTGACCTCTTACAGGAAGTCCTTTTCTGTGACGAACGCCACGATAACAACCAATTTCAATAAGTCTTTTAATGTCAAAAGCTATGTCACGACGAAGGTCACCTTCAACGCGGCAGTTCTTTTCTATATATTCTCTAAGCTTTGAAACATCATCTTCTGATAAATCTCTGACACGAGTGTCAGGATTTACACCTGTTGCAGCAATAATGTCTGTTGCAGTTTTACGTCCGATACCGAAAATATAAGTTAGACCGATTTCGATTCTCTTATCTCTCGGTAAGTCAACACCTGCTATACGAGCCATTTAGTTGCACCTCCATTTAAAAATCAAAATAATAGGTTTAAACCTTTTGTAGTCTTTCTTTCAGTAATTAGCCCTGACGCTGTTTGTGCTTAGGGTTTTCGCAAATTACCAAAATTTTACCTTTTCTCTTAATTACTTTGCACTTTTCGCAAATTTTCTTTACAGAAGGTCTGACTTTCATCAATAATCATTCCTTTCTCAAAAATCAGTTTTTACTTGGATCTCCAAGTAATTCTTCCTCTTGTAAGGTCATATGGAGACATTTCCAAAGTAACCTTATCTCCCGGCAAAATACGAATAAAGTTCATTCTTAACTTACCGGAAATAACAGCTAATACTACATGGCCGTTTGGGAGCTCTACCTTAAACTGTGCGTTAGGCAGTGCCTCAACGACTTTACCCTCGACCTCTAATACGTCCTGCTTTGACATAACTAACCTCCTAATCAATCTTGCTAAAACTGTTTAGCATTTTTCTTAATTGCTTATTAGTTTGCGGCATTTCAATGACCTTTGAAGTCAGACATAGGTGTTTGAGATTTTTCAGTTTCGGTTTTTCCGTGGGACGTTCTTTGCCGTCGCACACATATGCAAACTTGTCTGAAACCTTATCTACTACCATAATCCGACCCTTGTCGTGACCTGCCTTTGATATCACTATACTTCCTCTGACAAAATCCATAACAACCACCTTAACCGGGTATAGTCATTATTTTCGGACCCTCAGGGGTAATTGCAACTGTGTGTTCAAAATGAGCAGCCAACTTTCCGTCAACCGTAACTGTTGTCCAGTCATCATCAAGAACTTCAACTGCATAGTGACCTTCACACACCATTGGTTCAATGGCGATAGTCATTCCAGGGAGAAGTCGCACCCCTCGTCCGGCTTTGCCGAAATTCGGAATGCTTGGGTCTTCATGCAACTTCGTACCTACGCCGTGGCCGACAAAATCTCGTACCACCGAGTAACTACGATTTTCGACATACTGTTGAACTGTGCTGCCGATATCGCCTACACGATTACCGGCTAAAGCCGCCTCTATTCCCTTGTAGAGGCTTTCTCTTGTTGCGTCCATAAGTTTTTGAGCATTGTCGCTTACGGTACCGCAGGGGAATGTAAACGCATTGTCACCGTGGAAGCCTTCATAAAAGGCACCTACATCGACACTGACGATATCCCCTTCCTTGAGAATTTCGTTCTTACTCGGTATGCCATGGATGACCACATTATTTACGGAAATACATGCACTTGCCGGAAAACCGCCATAACCGAGAAACGAAGGCGTTGCGCCTTGTTTCTCGATATATTTACGGACTTTTTCATCTATCTCATAAGTAGAGACGCCGGGCTTGACAGCCTCACCGGCAACGCACAGCGCATTGGCAGAAATTCTGCAAGCGTCCATCATTTTGGATATTTCCCGCGCTGTTTTAATAACAACCATATTAACCCTCGATTTCTTTCAGGACTGCATCTGTAGTATCTGCTACAGTATCCTGTCCCTCGATTACAACAAGTTTACCCTGCTCCTTGTAATAATTTACAAGTGGCTCGGTTTCCTTGTGGTAAATGTCAAGACGGTTTTTAATGGTATCAATCTGATCATCCTTGCGCTGAACAAGGGCGCCGCCACAATCGTCGCAAACTCCTTCAACCTTTGGCTTTAGGCTTTCGGTATGATAAGGTCTGCCACATTTTTCGCAGACGCGGCGTCCGGACAATCTGTTTACGATAACATCGTCTGCAACCTCAATATCGATTACGTAGTCAATGTTTGCACCCATCTTATCCAGAGCCTCGGCCTGAGGAATAGTTCTTGGGAAACCATCAAGAATATAACCTGCTTTGCAGTCATCTTCCTGAAGTCTGTCCTTAACGATGCCGATTACAACCTCGTCAGGAACAAGTTGACCTGCGTCCATAAAGGACTTGGCCTTCAGTCCCATTTCAGTACCGGTTCTCAGCGCTTCTCTGATAATATTACCAGTAGAAATTGTAGGGATATTAAAATGCTCACATAATACAGCAGCCTGTGTGCCTTTACCTGCACCGGGAGCACCTAACATAATAATGTTCATAAAATCCTATCCTTTCAATTAGTCAAGGAATCCCTTGTAATGACGCATCATCATCTGTGATTCCATCTGCTTACTTGTTTCAAGAGCAACACCTACAATAATGATGATTGAAGTACCGCCCATTGACAGCGCACCCATATTTGTGAACTTTGAATAAAGTAGCGGAACAAGTGCGATGAAAGCAAGGAACAGACATCCGATAAGAGTGATTCTTGAAAGAATCTTCTTAATAAACTCAGCAGTTGAGGCACCCGGACGAATACCCGGAATTGTACCGTTGTTCTGCTTGAGGTTATTAGCCATCTCAATAGGATTGTACTGAATTGTGGTATAGAAATAACCGAACATTATAATCAAAACAAAGTACAATACGATATATAACCAACCGCTTGTGCTGAAGGCGTCAAAAACACCTGCCATAAAGGAGTTTGCCTCAGGCTGCCAGAAAATCTGGATTGTACTTGGAATTGAAAGAATTGATGAAGCAAAAATGATTGGAAGTACGCCGCCTAAAGCAACCTTAATAGGTAGGTGACTTGACTGACCGCCATACATTTTTCTTCCTACAACACGTTTTGCGTATTGGATTGGGATTCTTCTTTCGGAGTCCTGCATAAATGTGATAACCCACACAACAATAAGGAATAGAACAACCCAAAGCGGAACATAGATAAAGTATCCTGTTGCACCCTGAAGTGCTAATCCCCAGTACTGACCGAGTACGCTTACTGTGTATGGTAAACGAGCTACGATACCTGCGAACAGAAGAATTGAAATACCGTTACCGATACCCTTTTCGTTAATCTGCTCACCGAACCACATCATAACAGCAGTACCTGCTGTGAATGCAAGGATGATTACGATAGCAGCAAACCATAGGCTGAATCCGTCTCTGTAGGTAACAATGTTGTTGCCGTAGAGGTAGAAATAGTAGGCTGTGCCTTGAATTAAGCCCAGAATAACGGTAGCATAACGTGTGATTGTTGCAATTTTCTTACGTCCTGCTTCACCCTCTTTTGCCATTCTTTCAAGAGGAGGGATAGCAACAGTAAGAAGTTGCATAATAATTGAAGCATTGATATACGGTGTAACACCCATAGCAAAAATTGTTGCGTTTGAGAAAGCACCGCCGGACAATGTGTTCAAATAAGCAAGTGCTGAACTGCTGGCTGTTGAATTAACGTCTGAAAGACTTGCCATAGCAGCACTTAAAGCATCCATATCCAGGAATGGAACAGGGATAACTGAACCAACTCTGAATGCGATTACGATTAAAACTGTAAAAATTAACTTTCTTCTTAAATCCGGTATGCCCCAGGCATTTCTAATTGTTTTAAACAATTAAATCACCTCTGCCTTTCCGCCGGCAGCCTCAATCGCTGCTTTTGCAGATTCAGAATAAGCAGTAACCTTTACATTTAATTTCTTTTCAAGTTTGCCGTTGCCAAGAATCTTAACACCGTCAAATGAATTCTTAACTACACCTGCAGCAACAAGTGTTTCAACAGTAACATCAGCACCATCTTCAAACTTGCTGTTTAAGGTAGAAAGGTTAACAGTAACAATCTCTTTTGCGAAAATGTTGTTAAAACCTCTCTTTGGCAGACGACGCTGTAATGGCATCTGACCGCCTTCAAAACCCGGACGAACACCGCCGCCTGATCTTGCTTTCTGACCTTTATGACCCTTACCGGCTGTTTTACCCCAACCTGAGCCATGGCCACGACCTACTCTTTTAACGGACTTCTTTGAGCCCTCAGCAGGAGAAAGTTCATGTAACTTCATAATTTTCGCACCTCCTTATGCTTCTGTAACCTCTACGAGGTGGTTAATCTTTGCAATTTTGCCCTTAGTCATAGGATTATCAGGCTGTTCAGTAACGTCGCCGATTCTCTTTAGACCTAAAGACTGAGCGGTTGCAATCTGATCTTTCTTTGAACCGATTAGGCTCTTAACTAACTTAATTTTCATATTGCAAACCTCCCTTATATGATTTCTTTTACGGACTTGCCGCGGATTGCAGCAACTTCCTCAGCAGAACGCAGAGCAGCAAGACCCTGAAGGGTTGCACGAACTACGTTGCAAGGATTGTTTGAACGTAAAGCCTTTGTTCTGATATCCTTAATACCTACAGCCTCAACAACTGCACGTACAGGACCACCGGCGATAACACCTGTACCGGGAGCAGCAGGTTTCATAAGAACTCTGCCTGCGCCGTATGCACCAATGATTTCGTGTGGAATTGTTGTACCGCGAAGTGATACTTTAATAAGATTTTTCTTTGCATCTTCGATGCCCTTACGGATTGCGTCAGGAACTTCGCCTGCTTTACCAATACCAAAGCCTACTACACCGTTGCCGTCGCCAACTACTACCAAAGCAGCGAATTTATAAATTCTACCACCTTTTACAGTCTTGGAAACACGGTTGATAGTAACAACTCTTTCCTGAAGCTCGCCTGTAATTTCAATATTATTAGCCAAAGTTATTCCTCCCCTTCCTTAGAAATTGAGGCCGCCCTCACGGGCGCCTTCGGCCAATTCCTTAACACGGCCGTGATAGATGTTTCCGCCTCTGTCGAATACCACGTCAACGATATTCTTCTCTGCAGCACGCTGTGCAACAAGTTTGCCTACAGCCTTTGCTGCCTCTTTGTTTCCGCCGTTACCGGTGATTTCCTTGTCAAGACTTGAAGCCTGAGCAAGAGTAACACCATTTACGTCATCAATAATCTGAGCATAAATGTTGTTTGTGGAGCGGAAAACGCATAAACGTGGACACTGTGCTGTGCCACTGATTTTACTACGAACTCTTCTATGTCTTTTCTGACGAGCTTTTTTAGTATCAGGTCTGTTTACCATTTTTCATTCACTCCTTAATTACTTACCCTTACCGGCTTTGCCTTCCTTACGGCGGATATGCTCTTCTTTATACTTGATACCCTTACCCTTATAAGGCTCCGGTGGACGTTTTTCTCTAACCTCGGCAGCAAACTGACCAACCTTTTGCTTATCAATGCCGACGATGATGATTTTGTTTGGATCGGGAACTTCGATTGTGATATCCTCGTTATCCTCCATAATAACCTTATGTGAATAACCAAGGTTCATAATGCACTGCTTACCTTTCTTTTCTACACGGTAACCAACGCCGTTAACTTCAAGTTCCTTTTTGTAGCCTTCAGTAACACCAACGATCATATTTGCGATAAGTGTTCTTGTAAGACCATGTAAAGAGCGATTTGTTTTCTCATCGTTAGGACGAGTTACAACAATCTCTTCACCCTGAACCTCGACTGTCATAGCCGGGTTGTAGTTTAAGTCAAGTGTACCCTTAGGTCCCTTAACTTCGATTACGCCGTCGTTAATTGTAACAGTAACACCGGCGGGAATATTTATAGGTTTTCTTCCAATTCGAGACATTTTCGCACCTCCTATTACCAGATGTATGCGAGAACTTCGCCGCCAACGTGCTCTTTACGTGCCTGACGATCAGTCATAACACCCTTAGATGTTGAAATGATAGCGATACCAAGGCCTTTCATAACCTTTGGCATATTCTCTACATCACTATATATACGTAAGCCCGGTTTTGATACACGACGCAGACCTGTGATTACAGGAGTTTTGCTGTCTGTGTACTTTAATGTAACCTTGATTACACCCTGCTTACCGTCTTCAATTACTGTGAAGCTCTTAATATAACCCTCATCAACAAGAATCTGACAGATGTTCTTCTTTAGATTAGATGCAGGTATATCAACAGTGTCGTGTTTTGCTGAGTTAGCATTACGGATTCTTGTAAGTAAATCAGCGATTGTATCTGTAATTTGCATACCTTGTTACCTCCTTTGCTTACCAGCTTGCTTTCTTTACGCCCGGAATTTCACCCTTATATGCTAATTCACGGAAGCAAATACGACAAATGCCGAACTTACGAAGGTAGGCGTGTGGTCTACCACAGATTTTGCATCTTGAATATTCACGAGTTGAATATTTCTGTTTTTTCTGCTGCTTCATTTTCATAGCAGTTTTAGCCACAACAATCCCTCCTTACTTTGCAAACGGTGCACCCATAAGTGTTAATAACTCACGAGCCTCTTCATCAGTCTTGGCTGTAGTAACGAATACGATATCCATACCACGAACCTTGTCAATCTTATCATAATCGATTTCAGGGAAAATTAACTGTTCCTTTAGACCCATGGAATAGTTACCACGGCCGTCGAAAGAGTTAGGGTTAATTCCTCTGAAGTCACGTACACGAGGAAGAGCAACGTTGAAGAGTCTGTCTAAGAACTCATACATTCTCTCGCCTCTCAGTGTAACTTTAGCACCGATAGCCATACCCTCACGAAGTTTGAAGTTAGCAACAGACTTTCTTGCACGGCAAACCATTGCTTTCTGGCCTGTGATAATTCCTAAATCGTTTACGATAGCATCGATTACTTTAGAATTGTCTTTTGCTTCACCGGCACCAACATTGATAACAATTTTATCAAGCTTTGGAATCTCCATTACGCTTTTGTAGGAGAACTTTTTCATAAGAGCAGGTGAAACTTCTTTAGAATAAAATTCTTTAAGTCTTGCCATATTCTAAATCCTCCTTAAATTGCTTCGCCGCATTTTCTGCAAATACGACCCTTTGAGCCGTCTTCGTAGATTTTGTGGCCGATTCTTGTTGGTTGCTTACAACGTGGGCATACTAACTGAACTTTGTCAGCGTACATAGCAGCCTCAGCCTTGATAATGCCGCCGGGCTCGCCCATTCTTCTTGGCTTAACATGCTTTGAAACCATGTTAACTTTCTCAACGATAACCTTGCGCTCGCTTGGGGAAACAGCCAAAACCGTACCCTTTTTGCCCTTGTCTTTACCGCTGATAACTACTACGGTGTCGCCTGTTTTTACATGAAGTTTATTCATTTGTGACACCTCCAATTAAAGTACTTCCGGAGCAAGAGATAAAATCTTTAGATAATCCTTATCACGAAGTTCTCTTGCAACGGGTCCAAAGATACGTGTGCCCTTTGGATTCTTGTCTTCTTTAATAATAACTGCTGCGTTTTCATCAAAACGAATGTAAGTACCGTCTTCACGACGTACGCCCTTTGCGGAACGTACTACAACTGCCTTTACAACTTCGCCTTTCTTAACAACGCCGCCGGGTGCTGCTTTCTTAACAGAAGCAACAATTACGTCGCCAATATTAGCGTATCTTCTTCTTGTACCGCCGAGAACACGAATGCACATAAGTTCTTTTGCGCCTGTGTTGTCAGCGACTTTTAATAAAGTTTGCTGCTGTATCACAGTGTGTTCCTCCTTATTTAGCCTTTTCTACAATCTCGACGAGTCTCCATCTTTTATCCTTAGAAAGAGGACGGGTCTCCATAATCTTAACACGGTCGCCTATGTGTGCTTCATTATTTTCATCATGAGCCTTAAAACGAACTGAACGCTTAACAATTTTATTGTAGAGTTTGTGTTTAACGCTATCTTCAACTAAAACAACGATTGTCTTGTCCATTTTATCGGAAACAACCTTGCCGATAGCAGTTTTTCTCATATTTCTTTCAGCCATTGTTAGTGTCCTCCTTCCTTATTCTTCGCCGGCAAGTTCAAGTTCACGAAGAACTGTAGATACTCTTGCGATATCTTTTTTAACTGCCTTGATGCGAGTAGGATTTTCAAGTTGGTTGATAGCCAACTGGAAACGAAGGTTAAATAACTCTTCTTTCAGGTCTTTGAGCTTAATTTCAAGCTCTTCTACTGAAGATTCTCTTAGTTCTGACGCTTTCATTACTGCTCAACCTCCTGATCTGATTTTTTTACAAATTTGCATTTGATTGGTAACTTCATAGCTGCAAGACGCATAGCTTCACGTGCTGTTGCTTCATCTACGCCGCCACCGATTTCGAACATAATTCTGTCCGGCTTAACTACTGCAACCCAGTACTCAGGTGAACCTTTACCGGAACCCATTCGAGTTTCAGCAGGTTTTGCTGTTACAGGCTTGTCAGGGAATATTTTAATCCAGACTTTACCAACTCTCTTGCAGTAACGTGTCATAGCGATACGGGCTGCTTCGATTTGGTTGGAAGTAATCCAGGCAGGCTCTAATGCCTGTAGACCAAAATCACCGTAAGTAATCTTGTTACCGCGGAACGCTCTACCTGTCATACGACCTCTGTGAACACGTCTGAATTTTACACGCTTTGGCATTAGCATTATTTTCTGCCCCCTTCCTTACGAGGCTTTCTGTCTCTTTTAGCCTTGCTTTCGTTAAGAACTTCGCCTTTGTAAAGCCATACTTTAACACCGATTTTACCGTATGTTGTGTTAGCCTCTGCAAAGCCGTAGTCGATGTCTGCACGCAGAGTCTGTAGAGGAATTGTACCCTCGTGATATGTTTCTGAACGTGCAATTTCAGCACCGTTTAGACGGCCTGAACACTGAACCTTGATACCTCTTGCGCCAAGTTTCATTGCGTTTCTGATAGCCATTTTCATAGCACGTCTGAAAGCGATACGCTTTTCAAGTTGTAAAGCAATATTCTCAGCAGCAAGTTGAGCGTTAAGGTCAGGGTTTTTGATTTCAACAATATTGATAGCAACAGGTTTGTTTAAGAACTGCTCACACTGAACACGAAGTTTCTCGATTTCAGCACCGCCCTTACCGATAACCATACCCGGTTTAGCGCAGTGGATGTGAAGTCTTACTCTTTTACCGTCACGTTCAATTTCGATTTTTGAGATACCTGCTGTGTATAACTGCTTCTTTAAAGTTTTACGAAGGTTGTAGTCTTCTACAAGTGTATCGCCAAAATCCTTCTTTGAAGCAAACCAACGGAAATCCCAGTTTTTGATGATACCTACACGAATACCGTGTGGATTAACTTTTTGTCCCATACTATTAACCTCCCCTTATTCCTTTTCCTTGAGCACAAGGGTAATGTGGGATGTTCTCTTGTTAATTCTAAATGCTCTACCCTGAGCCCTTGGCTGAATTCTCTTTAGGATAGGGCCTGCTGTTGCATTACAAGATGCAACGTATAGTTTAGATACATCCATGTCGTGGTTATTCTCTGCATTAGCCATAGCGGACTTGAGCAACTTTGAAACAGGCTCACAAGCGGCCTTTGGAGTGTGCTTAAGAATAGCCTGTGCAAGAACAACGTCTTTACCTCTTATAAGGTCAAGTACCAAGTTAATCTTGCGTGGTGACATACGGACATATTTTGCATATGCCTTTGCTTCCATTGCAATACTCTCCTTCCGCCTTATGATGTCTTAGAACCGGCATGGCCCTTGAATGTTCTGGTTGGTGCGAACTCGCCGAGCTTATGACCAACCATATCTTCGGTTACATATACCGGAACGTGTTTGCGTCCGTCATGGACTGCAAATGTATGGCCTACAAAATCAGGGAAAATAGTAGAACTTCTTGACCAAGTCTTTAAAATTCTCTTTTCGCCCTTTTCGTTCATTTCAAGAACCCTTTTTAACAGTTTAGGCTGGACAAAAGGGCCTTTTTTAGTACTTCTACTCATAATTAAGCTCCTTTCCTGCCTTACTTACCGTTTCTTCTGCGAACGATTAACTTATCGCTCTGTTTATGTTTCTTACGAGTCTTGTAACCAAGAGCCGGTTTACCCCAAGGGGTAACAGGTCCCGGACGACCAACAGGTGATTTACCTTCACCACCGCCGTGAGGGTGGTCGTTAGGGTTCATAACTGAACCTCTTACTGTAGGTCTCCAACCCATATTTCTCTTACGTCCTGCTTTACCGATTTTTACGTTTTCGTGGTCTGTGTTACCAACCTGTCCAACAGTAGCCATACAGTTCTCAGGAACATTACGGAGTTCGGATGATGGAAGTCTTAAAAGAGCCATACCGTTTTCTTTAGCCATAAGCTGAGCCATATTACCTGCGGAACGAGCAAGCTGAGCGCCTCTGCCCGGATAAAGCTCAATGTTGTGGATAAATGTACCAACAGGAATGTTCTTCAGCGGTAATGCGTTACCGGGCTTGATATCAGCATCAGGACCTGCAACAACCTTATCGCCAACCTTAAGACCTTCAGGAGCGATGATATATGCTTTCTCGCCGTCTGTATATTCGATTAATGCGATGAACGCACTACGGTTTGGATCGTACTCTAATGTAGCAACGATACCCTCAACGCCAAACTTCTGACGTTTAAAATCAATAACACGGTACTTTCTTCTGTTACCGCCGCCTCTGTGACGAACAGTAATTCTGCCGTAGCTGTTACGACCTGAATGCTTCTTTAACGGAGCAAGAAGACTTTTTTCAGGTGCTACCTTTGAAAGACCGGAGTAGTCAGTAACCGACTTGTTTCTCATAGAGTTGATGGTCGGCTTGTAAACTTTAATAGCCATTTAATTCACTCTCCTCATGATGGCTTTGCGGGGAAATGGCGTTCCCCATACATTCTGCCTATATATTAGTATATAAGGCTTACATCATGCCTTCAAAAAATTCGATTGATTTGCTGTCCTGAGTTAAAGTTACTATTGCCTTTTTCCAGGACTTTGTGTAGCCACCGTTGTTCTGACCCTGGCGACGGAATTTACCGCGTACGCTTACGGTGTTTACCTTTGCTACCTTTACTTTAAAAAGTTCTTCACAAGCTTTTGCAATTTCAATCTTATTTGCTGACTTTGCAACTTCGAAGGTGTACTTTTTATCAACAGCGCCCATCATAGATTTCTCTGTGATAATCGGACGGATTATAATATCCTGTGCTATCATGCGTAAACCTCCTCAATCTTGCTTACTGCATCCTTAGCGATAACAAGTTTGCCTGCGTTAAGAATGTCATATACGTTAAGTTCGTTAACCTGTGCTGTTTTAACGCCCGGAATATTGGAAGCAGACTTGATAACCTTTTTATCTACCTCAGGTAGAACGATTAGAGCCTTCTTCTCAACGCCGATAGCGTTAAGCATCTCAACCATAACTTTTGTTTTGAACTCGCTTGTTGTGATTGAATCAACAACGATAACCTCGTTTTCAGCAACCTTTGAAGAAAGAGCAGACTTCATAGCAAGTCTTTTAACTTTCTTGTTTACAGAGAAACTGTAATCTCTTGGCTTTGGTGCGAATACGATACCACCGTGTGTCCACTGTGGAGCACGAGTTGAGCCCTGACGAGCACGACCTGTGCCTTTTTGTCTCCAAGGCTTCTTACCGCCGCCGGAAACTTCGCTTCTTGTTAAAGCGGACTGTGTACCCTGACGCTGATTTGCAAGGTAACTAACTACCATCTGGTGCATAACAGCCTCGTTTGGTTCAACAGCAAATACAGAATCAGCAAGTTCGATTGTTGAAACCTTCTTGCCTTTCATATCTACTACGTTAATACTTGGCATTTAAAAGTCCTCCTTCCTTAAGCTTTAACAGCATCTTTAATTACTACGATGCCCTTGTTTGGTCCCGGAACAGCACCCTTAATTGCAATAAGGTTGTTTTCAACGTCAACCTTAACAACTCTTAAGTTCTGAACAGTAACCTTTTCTGCGCCTAAGTGGCCTGCCATTCTCTTTCCCTTAAATACTCTTGAAGGGGAAGAACACATACCGATTGAACCGCCGTGACGTACGCAAGGACCTGTACCGTGAGTTTCCTTTAGTCTGTGGAAATTCCAGCGCTTGATTACGCCTGCAGTACCCTTACCTTTGCTTGTGCCGGTAACGTCAATCTTGTCGCCAACAGCAAAAGTGTCAACCTTAACGATGTCGCCTACATTGTAAGCGTCTGTGTCGTCAAAACGGAACTCCTTAAGTGTTTTCTTCGGAGCAACATCAGCCTTAGCGAAGTGACCCTGTAAAGGCTTTGTAACCTTGTTAGGCTTAACGTCGCCGTAACCAAGCTGAACAGCTGCGTAACCGTCGTTTTCTACTGTTTTCTTCATTGAAACAACGCATGGACCTGCTTCAACAACAGTAACAGGAACGACTTTACCTGTTTCGTCGAAAATCTGTGTCATACCGATTTTCTTGCCGATTAATGCTTTTTGCATTTTCTATTTCCTCCTTATTAGGTTATTGGTTGGGATTCCCCAACATGACCCTGTCTGCTTGTAGGTTGGTAAAGTAGATTATAACTTAATCTCGATATCAACGCCGGCAGGGAGTTCTAAGCTCATAAGAGCCTCGACTGTCTTGTTTGACGGTCTTAAAATGTCGATAAGACGTTTGTGAGTTCTCATTTCGAACTGCTCACGAGAATCTTTGTACTTGTGAACAGCACGAAGGATTGTAACAACCTGCTTCTCTGTAGGAAGTGGAACGGGACCTGAAACTCTGGCACCTGTTCTCTTGGCTGTTGCAACGATCTTTTCAGCGGACATATCAACCAACTGATGATCGTAACCCTTTAATCTTATACGAATTTTTTCTTTGACTGCCATTTTCGTTCGCCTCCTTAAAAAATTTGGCGGGCGTGCTTTAAACTCTTTACACAAAGCCGGGTGTTTCCTACCCTTGTGTTTTTAAAACCGATTAACTTTTCAGTTAACCGGGTGGTTTAAAGACAAAATTTAAGCATAGGCATAGCAACCCCTTGCCTCACTTAAAACTATTCTTTCGCCCGGTTTAAAATCGGACATACTCCACGGAAAAACCAGCAAAAATGCTGCAACCTCCCGCTTCAACGCATATCAATACTGCAGTCGTGATTGCTAAAAAAGGGCATAAATAACCCATTTACGCAATCTTGCCTAAGTATTATACTATATAAGTCAAGGAAATTCAAGAATTTTCGGTGAAAAACGCAGATTATTATATGTAGAAATCTAACGTATTTTTGAATAAAATTTTGTGAAAAATAACGAATAAATTTTTGTGCTAAATTTTATTATTTCTGCTAAAATATATAGAAAGAATGGAAATAAGTTTTGCGAGGTATTTATGGTACATATCTATTACGGAGACGGAAAAGGAAAGACAACTGCCGCAATCGGTCTTGCTGTAAGAGCCGCAGGCAGCAGAATGAAGGTTTTGTTTGTGCAGTTTTTAAAAACGGAATTTTCAGGAGAAAGGCATACCCTCAGCCACACAGAGAATATTTCTCTGACTTTCTGCCCTTTGGAATTAAACTTTACATACAATATGGACGCCGCCGAAAAGGCGAAGGCTTCCGTAACATTTCGTAAAATTTTTGACGACGCTGTTACTACCGTACTGACGGAGAAATACGATATGATAGTGTTGGACGAAATTTTCTCCGCTATATCCGCCGATATGATTAGCGAGGGGGCGGTGTATGAATTTGTGGCAAATGCGCCGAAAAATATTGAAGTTGTTATGACAGGGCACAATCCGCCTCAGAAGATAATGGAACTTGCCGATTATATTACGGAGATGAAAAAGGTTAAGCACCCCTACGATAAAGGAGTACAGGCAAGGTTCGGAATAGAATTTTAATCTGCATATATGTAAAAAGTCCGGCGAAAAATCGCCGGACTTACTTTTTAATTCAGGTCAAAGAAAGAAATGTAAATATTTTCGCGTCTGGTAAGTCTGGTATCGCTGGGGCCAACAATAGGGTCGCCGGTAGATTCCATAAGTACATCTGCCTTATTAAGCTCTTCAACTTCAATAACAGGTTTTGTGTATTGTTCTTTCACCGTACGCACCCCTTTCTTATATTTATATAGTACATTTTTTCAAAAATATATAGTACCACTAATAATCATTACTACTTTATTATAAAAAAGATGTTATTAAATGTCAATATCTTGTGAAACAATCTAAAAATTCTACAATTCTTATATCATAACAGAAATTATTGCTTAATTATTTTACTAAATTGCACAAAATTGACAATAAATAATAAATGAATAGCGAAAATGCGGACTGATTTAACAGCCCGCATTAATAGTTTGTGTTATTTTTCGAATACTGCACCTGTTGAACCGGAGGTAACAAGTTTTGCATAACGCTTGATATAACCTGTCAATTCCTGCTTTGGAGCCTTGTAGTTCTTTCTGCGTTCCTCAATTACCGCATCATCAACGTGGAGTTTTAGTTCACGGTTTGTAATGTCAACAGTAACAGTATCGCCCTCTTCAATCAAACCGATAAGTCCGCCGGCAGCAGCCTCAGGGCTAACGTGACCTACAGCCGCACCGCGAGTAGCACCGCTGAAACGTCCGTCGGTAATCAGAGAAACCGAGGAATCAAGACCCATACCTGCAAGGGCAGATGTAGGAGCAAGCATTTCTCTCATACCCGGACCGCCTTTTGGTCCCTCATAACGGATAACGATAACGTCACCCGGATTAATTTTACCGCCGTAGATAGCGTCACAAGCCTCCTCCTCTGAATTGAACACACGAGCAGTACCTGTGTTCTGCATCATTTCAGGAGCAACAGCGCCCTGCTTTACAACTGCGCCGTCAGGAGCAATATTGCCGAACAATACAGCGATACCACCGTCCTCTCGCAGTGGGTTTTCAACTGTATGAATAACCTCACCATCAGGAGCAGGAGCGTCCTTAATTCTATCCTCAACAGTACCTTTAACTGTGATGCAATCTGTGTTAATAATTCCTTTCTTTGCAAGTTCTTTCATAACGGCAGGAATACCGCCCTTTTCGTTCAGGTCGGTGATAAAGATTTTGCCTGCCGGATTTAACTTGCAAATCTGCGGAGTAGTTTTGCTGATTTCGTCGATTACGTTGATATCAACAGGAACTTCAGCCTCGTAAGCAATAGCCAAAAGGTGAAGTACTGTGTTTGTGGAACAGCCTAAAGCCATTTCACAGCGAAGTGCATTTTCAAAGCTTTTCTTATTGATAATATCCTTGGGACGAATATCAGCCTTCAAAAGTTCCATAACCTGTTCGCCTGCCTCTTGAGCCAAAGCACGGCGAGCGGCAGAAATAGCAGGACGAGTACCGTTGCCGGGCAAGCCCATACCGATAGCCTCAGTCAGACAGTTCATTGAGTTAGCTGTGTACATACCTGAACAGGAACCGCATGTTGGGCAAGCGTGGTCCTCATATGCTTTCAGCTCCTCATCGTTAATCTTGCCGGCTGCGTGAGCGCCCACAAACTCAAACATTTCTGAAAGTCCGTATCTTTCACCGTTGTATTCGCCGGGCATCATAGGACCGCCCGAAACAAAAATGCAAGGCAGATTAAGTCTGCAAGCAGCAAGAAGCATACCGGGAACGATTTTGTCGCAGTTTGGAATAAATACGATAGCGTCAAGAGGATGTGCAGTAAGCATAACCTCGATTGAGTCCGCAATAAGTTCACGTGAACAAAGGCTGTACTTCATACCTTTGTGGTTCATAGCAAGGCCGTCGCAAACGCCGATTGTGTTAAACTCAAAGGGAACACCGCCTGCGTTACGGATACCATCCATAACCTTTGCTGAAATATCGTTTAAGTGCTTATGTCCGGGAATATAGTCACTTTTAGAATTGACAACAGCAACAAAAGGTCGCTTGATTTCCTCATCGGTAAGACCGAGAGCCTTTAAAAGTGAACGTTGAGGGGCACGAGTAGCACCGTCTTTCATTAAATCTGATCTCATAAATAAAACCTTCTTTATAAATTACTTAATAAAATACTTACTCTATGATTTTATCACAATAATCAACTTAAATCAAGAGGTAACAAATGCATGTGATATTTCTTGGCTATTTAATAAATGTTTTGCACATATCGATGTAAGCATATTTTGCAACCGTATTTATAATAACCCCGAAAACCCATAGACAAGCGGTTTTCGGGGTTTAACTTTCATTATTTTACAGTAGCAAAAAGTATCTTGCCAAGGGCAAAAACAATTACAGAGGCAACTGCGAAAATAAGCAAAAAAGAGTTTACCGATTCGCTCCACCTCATCACGAGTATTACTGCGTCTCCGATAGTTGCTGTAATTATGGGAATCCACAAAAGGAGATTGCTTCCCTTTCCGCCAAACATACGGTAAAGCATATAGGTAAAGGCGATTACCAGAGCCACAGAAACTACTGCCTCAATCAGGTGAAATGCAGGGGCATAAGTTATCTGTGAGCGGTAAACCACAGGAATTGCCATTGAAAATACAACGAGATATACTAAAGAATACCAAAGACAAAAAGCGTTTTTTGAGCCGGTAGCGGAAATTATGGTTTGAAGTACCATTCCAACGATTAATACTCCGTATGCCACGAACTGAACAGGGGCAATAGTATATTCTGTATGTACCATTCCGGAAAGCAACATAACTCCTGAAGTAATCGTCAGAATTCGATAATCTACATCTGCCTTTCCGAAAAGCGACGCCCAAAATGTGGGGTTAAATCCCACCAACAAAACCACCGTTGCAGCAAGTGATAGTATCGCAAGAATATTCACATATCCGTCAAAAGGAGTGCCGAAAACTTGGTATGAAGGGTCGGAAAATGACCTCACCAAACTTTGCAACCTTTCAGCAAATAAGATTAAAAAATAAAAAAGAAATGAATAGGGTATAAATCTTTTACATAATTGCATTATATCACAACTTCCTGTCTTGCCGAATTGTCAGCATTTCGTATATTTTCAATACGGATATTTACAAGTTCATTTTAACACCCTGCATTATAAGTGTCAACATAAATTGAAACAGAAATAAACCATTACAAATATGAGTATTCATACCTGTTCTTAAGTATAATTCATAAACTTCGGTCTGTAATTTCAAAACGGGCAATCCTACAATAGGACTGCCCTTTTTTGTAAAATCATATTCTGTTAGGTAAGTTTATGCGTTTTATAACACTTATTTTTCAGGATAAGGGGCACGTTCATCTCCAAAGAAAAAGACAGCAACTGTTCCCGGACCGCAGTGGGATGCAATAATTGTACCTATATCGCAGATTCGTATATCCTCGCTGATATTCGGAAATTTCTGACGGATAACTTCTTTCGTTTCCTGCGCATCAGCAAGACAATTTGAGTGACAAATCCAGCATTTTCCTGAATACTGCAATCCGTTTTCGGCGTGTTTTTCCATTTCCTGAATTGTGCGCTGAATCGCTCTTTTCTTTCCGCGAACTTTATCGTAAGCTATAATGTGACCTGTGTCGTCCAATCGCATAATAGGGCAAATATTCAGAATAGAACCTATAGTTGCTGTAGCACCGGAAACTCGACCGCTGCGGCGGAAATATTTTAAGTCAGTAGAGAAAAACTGGTGGTGGACTTTCTGACGGTTATCCAAAAGCCACTGTTCAATTTCCTCCATAGTGCAACCGCGGTCACGCATATCCGCTGCTTCATCTACCAGCAGGCCATAGCCTGACGAACTGCAAAGAGAATCCACCACGATAATCTTTCTGTTGGGAAATTCCTTGCGGAGTTCATCCGCTGCTGCCAAGGCATTTTTAACGGAAGGAGTCATACCTGAGCCAAACGCAATATGCAGTACGTCTCCCTTTTTAAGTAGTTCCGTAAAAAATTCCGTGTACTTAAAAACATTGGTTTGAGAAGTAGAAGGCATCTTTCCTTCCTCTAAAAAGCGGTAAAATCGAGGAAGTGCCTCAGGATCTCTTCCCATATCGTCAGGATACTCCTGACCGTCTATTAAGTAAGAATAGAATAAAACAGGCATATTACGTCCGCTGACGTAAGAGTATGGAAGATCCACAGTTGATTCGCAGGAAAGAATAAAGTTTTCCGACATGATATCACCTCATTTTTTTGTTCTTTTTTTAATAACTTCTATATGTGTATATCCGCACCTTTGGATAATCTTATTTATATGTTTTCCAACACCCACAAATAAATACTAAATAATTGATTATATCTTAACATTTATTAAATCACTTTGCAATCAAAATACCATATTTTTATATCTTCATCTTGCAATATATGATGTTCCAAACAGAGTGAGTTTTGTGCAGGATAATTTACATTTTAAATCAAAAAAATGAGCAATTCCGATATGGAACTGCTCATTCATTTGTAATTTATGAATTTTTCGGCTTTTACTTATCAAGTGACTTCATTGTGGGGAACAGCAAAACGTCGCGAATAGCGGCTGAGTTGGTGAAGAACATTACCATTCTGTCGATGCCGAAACCTATACCGCCTGTTGGAGGCATACCGATATTCAGTGCGTTCAGGAAGTCCTCGTCGGTTTTATTTGCTTCCTCGTCGCCCTGTGCAAGAAGTTCCTCCTGAGCCTTGAAACGCTCTCTCTGGTCGATTGGGTCGTTAAGTTCGGAGTAAGCATTCGCCATTTCAGCACCCTTAATATAGAACTCAAAACGCTCTACATAGTCAGGGTTAGTTGGTTTTTTCTTTGTAAGGGGCGAAATTTCCAAAGGATGATCCATTACAAATGTGGGCTGAACAAGGTGTTCCTCAACAAACTCGTCAAAGAACAGGTTGAGAATATCGCCTCTCTTGTGGTGGTCCTCAAACTCAATTCCCTTTTCTTTTGCAACTGCCTTTGCTTCCTCGTCAGTTGCGATTGTTGAAAAATCAACACCTGAATACTCCTTAACTGCATCAAGCATTGTAATGCGCTTGAAAGGTTTTTCAAGGTCGATAATATCGTCGCCATACTGAATTTGAAGTGTACCGCAAACCTCTTTTGCAATATAGCGGTAGAGATTTTCGGTAAGTTCCATCATGCCGTTGTAGTCTGTATATGCCTGATAAAGTTCCATTAGAGTAAACTCCGGGTTATGCTTTGTATCAAGACCCTCGTTACGGAAAACTCTGCCGATTTCATAAACCTTTTCAAGACCGCCTACAATAAGACGTTTCAGGTAAAGTTCAAGTGAAATACGCAGATGCAAATCTTCGTCAAGAGCGTTAAAGTGAGTATCAAAAGGACGTGCAGCCGCACCGCCTGCGTTAGAAACAAGCATAGGAGTTTCAACTTCCATAAATCCCTGTCCGTCAAGGTATTTACGGATTGCGCTGATGATAGCGCTTCTCTTGATAAATGTGTCCTTAACTTCCGGATTCATAATAAGGTCAACATATCTCTGACGGTAACGCAAGTCTGTATTTGTCAAGCCGTGATATTTTTCAGGTAAAGGCTGTAGGGATTTTGATAAAAGTTTAACTTCTGTTGCGTGGATACTAACCTCGCCCATTTGTGTTTTGAACACAAAGCCTGTAACCTCTACAATATCGCCGATATCCCATCTTTTTAGGAGAGCATATTCGTCCTCTCCTAAGTCATCACGTTTTGCGAAAATCTGAATCTTACCGCTGCGGTCATGCAAATCAAGGAAACTAACCTTGCCTTTGCCTCTCTTTGACATAATACGTCCGGCAACGCAAACTGTTTTTTCCTCTAATTCATCAAAACGCTCTGCAATTTCTTTACAGTGGGTATCACGTTTTGAAACTGTTTCCTGGAACGGGTCACGTCCCATTTCCTGTAGAATGTGTAATTTATCATAACGAGCCTTTACAGGGTCGCTTGAAATTTGAATCTGCTGTGGATTATCTGCCATTTTAAACTTCCCTCTCTGAATTACTTGCCGATTTCGATTATCTTCAGACCTAACAGTCCGTTTGGAGTTTCAACCTCGATAACGTCCCCAACGCTGTGTCCTACCAATGCTGAACCGATTGGAGATTCGTCGGAAATTTTGCCGTTTGCAGGGTCAATCTCGTTTACGCCTACAATCTTAAACTCTCTTGTTGTGCCTGTTGCAATCATTTCAACAGTTACCTTTGATGACAGACGGACTGTCATATTGTTATCGTCGCTGTCATCAATCAACTCATAGTTTTTAAGTGTTGTTTCAATGTCGCGAATACGAGCCTCCATAATTGCCTGTTCGTTTTTAGCGTCATCATACTCGCTGTTTTCGGAAAGGTCGCCGTAAGAACGTGCAAGTTTGATTTTTTCAGCCATTTCCTTACGTTTTTCACCTTTTAGATATTTCAGTTCTTCCTCTAATTTTACAAGACCTTCTTGGGTCAACATAATTTTTTTAGCCATAGTTTTATCATCCTTTCACGTCTTTTAAGACAAATAGTTATAATTACATACATTAAATATTATATGATTTTCACCGCTGTATGTCAAGTAAATAAGGGATTTATTTACCTTTCCTCTGCGATTTTTTCAAGATAATTGCAAATTGAAACGCTTGTTTGTGACGAGGAGTAGTTACTGCACACTGTTGGAACTATAGAGCCTAACTGATATTGCCTTGCCCCTGTGTATAATGCACCGGCAAAATATTCCTCCGGTATCTCCTTGGGTTTGATGCTGTCGAATTTGTTGGGCATACGGAAATAATAACTGTAATATACAAGTCCCGGCAGGCAAACTGTCGGTGCAAAGCCTGTAAGCACTATAGTATTTCCGGAAAGAGGTAAAAGTTCCTGAATTTCCATTGGGGCTATTACCAAGTCGCAGTCCATAAGTTGTATTCTGTTGCCTGTGGCTTGGATTGATGCTCCTGTTTCCTCATAAATTCTGCGAAGTTCCAAATTAAATGCAGTCAGGTTATCCGTAACAATTACCACGTTGGAAGTGTATCGGATTATACTCGAAATGCAATCGGTGGAATCACCTCTTATATCAAAAAATCCCACCTTTATTTTGTCCGCCGTTTTGTCAAGTTGCGACAAAATATACACTCCCATATTTGTTGCAAGTCTGATGCTGAACTCTGTGTTTTCAAACCGCCTGAAACCTAACTCCGACGGCAAAGATATGTTTTCGTCACATATAATATTATTTCTGCGTGAGCCTATTACCGAACTGATTTTCATCCAGTTAATTCGTCCGTTTCGGTTTGTGTAAATAATATGGCGCATGGTTACACCTCTTGCGCTCTTTATCTCAACTTTTAAACTGTTACCCCTTATTCTGTCAAAGAGTTTTCTGTACCATTTGTTCTGTAATTGATTGTCGATAGTCAATGCTGTAAGCATAAAAATCCCCCACATATAAATCTCATAGAAATATATGCAGGGAAATTGATTTTTATTAAGTTAATTAATGCTCACTCATTGGGTTGTAAGGAATACCGTTCAGACGTGTTTCGTAGTGCAGGTGTGCGCCTGTTGACCAGCCTGTTGAACCAACGTAGCCGATAGTCTGTCCTTTGCTTACACTCTGTCCTGTGGATACTGTTACAGAGGAAAGGTGGGCGTACATTGTTGTTTTACCGCCGGGGTGTGAAATCAGCACATAGTTACCGTATCCGCCACCGCAGCCGCAAGAGCCGGATTTACCCCAGTTATGGCTACAGGAATTGTTAGAGCCGATTACAGTACCGCCGTTTGCTGCAACGCAGGTTGCTCCCATAATTCCGCCACCTGTAATGTCGATACCCTTGTGGCTGTAACCGCGGTTTTCGTTAAATGGAGAAATAACGTAATAAAAACCGGGTACAGGCCAAACAAAGCCTGAGGGACTTACAGTAATATTATTATTTATCTGAGGGGTGTTATTTCCGCCACCATTGTTGCTTGTGTTTTGAGAAGCAAGGTAAGCGTCAATCTTGCCCTGAATTTCCTTTTCCTGTAGTTCAAGGTTTCTCAACTTGCTTTTTGCGTCACTTTGGTCGCCGTATAGTGAAGAAAGGATTTTCTCATTTTTCTCTAATAAAGCAGTAAGTTTATCCTGTTTGACCTGCAATTCACCCTGAGCCTCCTCAAGGTCTGCACGGTCGGACACAAGTAACTTTTTCTCGTCCTGTACTTTATTTAACTGTGTCTGGACAGTAGCAATTACCTCTCTGTCTGACTGTGAAAGTCTTTCCACCATATCGCATTTATCGATAAAGTCGGAGAAATCCTTTGCTCCCAAGATAATGTCAAGGTCAGAAGTTTCACCGGCCATATAAATTGCACGTACTCTTTCCTTCAGGTAATCCATCTGCTTGGAAATTTTCTTTTTTGCAGTATTTATTACCGCCTGTTTTTCGGCAATACTTGTTGAAAGTTCGGAAATCTGTGAATGATATGTACTGATTTGTTTGCTCAAAACCTCAATTTGACTTACCAAAGTATCGCTGTATGCTTTTTTATTCTTAATATCTGAAGCGGTTTTATCAAGAGCCGCCTGATATTCTTTTTCCTTTGCCTGTAACTCGCTTATTTTTTTCTTGTAAGCGTCTGTTGTGGTATCCGCAGAAGTCACAACAGCAAAAAGCGGAGTACAAGCCATAATCAAAACTAAAATTGCTGATAGTATTTTTTTAGTCATCCAATCTCTCCTTTACCAGCCTAATATTTCGTTGCCCTCTTTTTTCAAATATTTTCTGATTGAAATAAATCCGGACAATGCGCCGATTGTAATACCGGCAATAACGAATATTGCCAATACGTACCAAATGACGCTTTCTATTGCCACAGGGTCGGTGAACTTAAATATATTCAGCACAATTCCCACTACACCGCTGTAGAGGAAATACAATGCGCCTGTTGATACTATTGCGGAAATCAAGCCGATTACCATACCCTCAACAACAAAAGGAATACGCACAAATGCGTTAGTAGCGCCGACGGATTTCATAATGCTTATTTCAAAACGGCGTGAGTGCATTGTAGCACGTAATGTATTTGAAATGATAAACAGTGAAATAACCGCCAAGGCAATAATGATACAAATGCTTAATATCTGCACAAGGTTATTTACGGAAGTCAGTTTTTTAGCAGTTCCGGAACGTGTTGAAATTGTATCAACACCGTCAATAGCCTCAATTTCGTTTACTGTTTCGTTGTACTTTGAAAGGTCAACCATTGTTACCTTGTAAACGTCAGGTAACGGATTGTCGTCTTTCATATGGTCAAAAATATCCTCGCCTAAATATGACTTAAACTCCTTAATAGTATCGTCTTTTGACAGATACTTTACGGACTGAACATTTTCCAAAGCCTCGATATCTCTGCCTACATAAACCGCCTCAACACGTGAAATATCCATATCAAGGAAAACCCTTGTTTCATTTTGGGCGATTGCCTTTTTAACCATCAAATCCACGTTCATTGACATTAAAACCGCACTTCCCGTAAGCACAAGACAGGACATAAGAACGCAGATTGAAGCAATACTCATCAGGCGGTTGTTCCATACGTTTTTTAAACCCTCTTTAATAAGGTATCCAAAACCGGTTATTTTCATTGGTAATCAACCTCCTCATCTGTGTTTGCTATATGGGAGTTTTCGTCAGTTTCTGTATTCAGTTCAGCCTGAAAACTAAAATCTTCGTCTGTGTATTCAATAGGGGAAGTTTCATCAATATTTTCTTTAGTGTCGCTTACTACCTTGCCCTTGTCGATAACCATAACTCGCTTGTTAAAATGGCGCACAAGGTCATGCTCGTGGGTTACAACAATAATGGTAGTACCCTGTGCGTTAATCTGTGACAGAAGTTCGATAATTTCAAAACTCATCTCAGGGTCAATGTTACCTGTAGGCTCGTCGGCGATAATTATTTCAGGGTTATTTACCAAAGCACGAGCAAGGCTTACCCTCTGCTGTTCACCGCCGGAAAGTTCGCTTGGAAAACTTTTTGCCTTATGGGTCAATCCAACAAGGTCAAGAATATAAGGAACACGCTTTTTTACTACTGACGGACGTGTTCCGATAGCACGCATAGCAAATGCCACGTTGTCATAAACATTCATTTTGTTGATAAGACGGAAATCCTGGAACACTATTCCCATATTACGGCGAAGGTAAGGAACCTTACGTCTTTTCATAGTGGAAACACGGATACCGTTTACATTAATAGTACCACGTGAGGGAGATTCCTCGTGCATAATCAACTTTAAAAATGTACTTTTACCTGCACCGGACGCACCTACAATAAATACAAACTCGCCCTTGTCAATGGAAAGGCTCACGTTGTTAAGTGCGTGTGTACCGGATGGATATGTTTTTGATACATTTTTAAATTCAATAATTTTATCCATAAGTTCACCTAAATCTCAAAAATGTAAACTGCCCGCTAAACAGCGGGCAGAGTAGAATTAACAGCAATGTTCAGCTACCGCCCTATATTAATATTTGGTTGGATTAGCTGTTAAATATTTCTTAACCATAAGCGCTACCTTAAATACAATAGCGTCCTCAAATTCACGTAAATCAAGACCTGTAAGTTTCTTAATCTTCTCTAAACGGTAAACAAGTGTGTTACGGTGAACGAAGAGTTTACGTGATGTTTCGGAAACATTCAGGTTGTTTTCAAAGAATTTCTGAATTGTGAACAATGTTTCCTGATCCAATGTTTCAATAGAGCCACGCTTAAACACTTCCTGTAGGAACATATCGCAAAGTGTGGTAGGCAACTGGTAAATCAGACGAGCGATACCTAAATTATCGTAGTTTATGATATTGCGGTCTGTGTCGAACACCTTACCAACCTCTAAAGCAACCTGTGCCTCCTTAAATGAACGAGCAAGGTCCTTGATACCTGTTACCGCTGTGCCGATACCAACCACGCTGTGAACATAAAATTCCGAGGAAAGTGTATCTACAATAGAAGAAGCGAGTTTCTCCAAATCCTTGCTTTCGGTAGTGTCGGAAATTTCCTTAACCAAAGTTATCTCGGATTCATTGATGTTGATAACAAAATCCTTGGACTTGTCCGGGAATAGATTTTGAATAATATCAATAGCGGAAACGTCGGTTTTGGACAGAATTTTAATAAGCATACAAACTCTTGTTACGTCGGAGTTAAAATGCAACTCTCTTGCCTTTAGGTAAATATCACCGGGCAGAATATTGTCCATAATAACGTTTTTAATAAAGTTTGAACGGTCGTACTTCTCGTCATAGTACTGCTTGATACTTGCAAGAGAAACTGCAAGAAGTTGAACATATCTCTGCGCATAGTCATCATTACCGGAAACAAATACAGCGTACTCTGCCTTTCCGTTGTTTCCGAAGGACTTATATGTATAACCGTTAATAACAAAAGGAACAGAAGAAATCAGTGTGTCTGCGTTAATGTTCTCATTAACCTCACCAATTTTTCCAAGTTCAGAACAGGCAATAATTACAGATGTTTCATCAATAACGCCGATAGTTCTGTCGATAGCATCTTTCATTTGATGGATAATACCCTGAAATAATCTGTTAGACATAATAGACTCCTCGCTTCTGTCTTGTATTGTTTGGATAATAGACATACAGTTATAGTATGTGTATATGTACTATTTTACACAAAAGCAAAGAAAAAATCAACCTTTATAACAAAAATAATTAAACTATTTTATAGAATTTGCCGAAAAATTGCCAATTTCTATTTCATTATCAATTATCCATCAAGAAAGCACACCATATGCGTGCGCTTTCTTTAGCCATCGCTCGTGCGCACGCAGGGCGCAGCTGAGCGGGCAATATAAATTATTTTTTGTTTGATAGGATGATAAGATGAATTAACGGTAACATAAAATCATTTTCCAATTACTGACAAATTTGTCAATTATTTGAAGTTTCCTATCAAACAAAAAAGGCTCCCATAAGGGAGCCTGAAAGGGTTTTATCAGTTAGTGATAGTCTGCTCTGTTTCCTTATCGAATACGTGGATTCTGCTAAGGTCGAAAGCAATCTTGATGTTGTCGCCCGGTTTAGCCTTTGAAGCAGGATCAACACGAGCAGTAATAGGAGCACCGTTGATGTTCAGGTATAGGTAGATTTCAGCACCCATAAGTTCAGTAACGTCAACGTTAGCCTCAAGGATAACGTCTGATGAACATTTCTCCAAGAACTCAGGCTCATCGTGAACGTGCTCAGGACGAATACCGAATACAACTTCCTTGCCGACATATGGCTCAAGAGCCTTTGCTTTTGCGTCAGGAAGAGCAATTTCGTATTTATCAAATTTAAGAGCAACACCATTTGCGCCCTTAACAACAGTAGCGTCAACAAAGTTCATTTGAGGAGAACCGATAAATCCTGCAACGAACTCGTTACAAGGCATATCGTAAAGGTTCTGAGGAGTATCAACCTGCTGAATGAAGCCGTCCTTCATAACAACAATACGAGTACCCATTGTCATAGCCTCTGTCTGGTCATGAGTTACGTAGATGAATGTTGTACCTAATCTCTGATATAGTTTAGAAATCTCTGTACGCATCTGTGCTCTTAACTTTGCGTCAAGGTTTGAGAGAGGTTCGTCAAGTAAGAATACTTTAGGATCACGAACGATAGCACGACCTAAAGCAACACGCTGACGCTGACCGCCTGATAAAGCCTTTGGCTTTCTGTCAAGGTACTGTTCAATACCAAGAATACGAGCAGCCTCTTCAACTCTTCTCTTGATTTCTTCCTTTGGTGTTTTTCTTAGTTTAAGACCGAATGCCATATTGTCATAAACTGACATATGAGGATACAGAGCGTAGTTCTGGAAAACCATTGCGATATCTCTGTCCTTAGGAGCAACGTCATTAGCAAGTTTGTCGCCGATGTAAAGTTCACCCTTGGAAATATCCTCAAGACCTGCAATCATACGAAGTGTTGTTGACTTACCGCAACCGGAAGGACCAACAAGAATGATAAATTCTTTATCGTCGATTTCAAGGTTAAAGTCTGTAACAGCAGTAACACCGCCGTCGTAAATTTTGTAAACATGTCTTAATGATACATTAGCCATACATATTCCTCCAAATGTAATGCAATTTTTATTACTCTAATATTTTAGCATTATACTCCCAAATTTACTATTTGTAAAGTGACTAAAGTTTTAGTTATGTTTTTATACAAAATAGTAATGACGTAAAAAACCACCTTTCATTTTTGTGCTATTTGACAAGAAAAATTGCATTTTTCTCAATTTTTGTCAACTCACGGCACTGTCCTATAGTTAAATTGCTATCTAAATTCAGATTTCCTATGGAAATTCTTTTCAAAAATGTAACATTTAACCTGCAAACATTGAACATTTTTTTAATTTGGTGGAACTTTCCTTCACAAATTTCTACAATTCCTCTGTTATTTTCCAGGATTTCCAACTTTGCAGGCAGGCATTTTGTGCCATCTCTGAAAATAATTCCCTTTTCAAAAGCCTTTATGGTATCTTCGGTAATCTCTTTGTCGGTTTCCACGTAATACCTTTTGCTTACGTGCTTTTTCGGAGCGAGCATTCTGTGGGCAAAATCTCCGTCGTCGGTAATAATCAACAGCCCCTCTGTGTCCTTATCAAGCCTGCCGGCAGGAAAAAGACCCTTTCTCTGCAAGTTCGGTGGTAAAAGTTCCAAAACAGTTTTTGAAACTTTATCCTCAGTTGCGCACACATAACCCTGAGGCTTGTTCATCATTATATACAAATGCTCTTTGAATTCAACTACTTGTCCTGCAACCGTAATCACGTTTACAGCAGTGTCAACTTTCATATCCACCTTAGTCACACACTCTCCGTCAACTGTAACAGCCTTTGATTTTATTAATTTGTGAACTTCTTTACGTGAGCCGAAATTCTGCGCCACTAATATTTTGTCAATTCTATCCATTTATTTTCCTTTGTTCAAAGCCTTATATTTATCTCCGTATATGCCTGTGGAAATATGTCCGCCGATTACGTGACCTCTGTATATGAGAAGTGCAACATACATATTTTTATGGGTTTTATACACAACTCTGTCAACTGTTTTTCCCTTATACAAAGCAAGGTTAAGACCTATTTTCCCTTGCAGTTTGTTGTAGTTATTATACACTTTGTTAAATTCAGTTGGGATTGTAACCTTATCTGCAACTGCGCTGTTTTTCAGAGCCTTTATGCCGAATTGCTCCAAAAACTTCACCTGCTCCTTTGTATTCCCTGCGTTTGTGCTGTATTTTCCTATGCCCTCACAATAGCCTTGACTTTCCAAAACCTCTCTATGCTCACCGAAAACCACAGCAAATAATATTACAAACAGCAACGCAAAAATTATCACAAGGCATATTCTTTTGTAATGAGCCTTGTTTGCGTGGGCAAGTACAGTCATAAAATCACCTGTTAAGTATATGCAGGTGATTTACCCATTATTATAACAGCCTTAACAAATCCTCAGGCTTATCCGCCCAGGCAACAGGCTTGTACTTTTCCATAGTTTCAACAGTACCGTAGCCGTAGTTACAGGCGATAAAATCCACACCGCACTCCATAGCGCCCTTTGCGTCATACCAAGTGTCGCCCAGCATTACGACCTTGCCAAAGTCCTCTTTTGAACCGCCTAACTTTTCCACAGCATACGGAATTAAATCCTTTTTATCCTTGCGTGTGCTTTCTCTGTTGGAACCGCAGATTTCGTCAAAGTATTCATACAGGTTAATATCTTTCATAACCTGAATGGCGGTTTCCTCAAGTTTTGATGAACACACGGCGATTTTCACATCTTCCTGTCTTAACTTTTCGATAACTTCTACAATACCCTCATAGGGCTTATTCATAAATCTGCCCTCATTTGAATAATGGAGTTTATACAACTCGTAACCTTTGTCGCAAAGTTCCTCGGGAACATTACAAAGATTACGCAAAGTATCAAGCAAAGGAGGGCCTATGTACTTTGTATAATCGGATAAATCTATCCCATCAAAACCTAAGTCCTTTAACGCCCTTTCCAAACTCTGCCTTATTCCCAATGCGCTTTCTGCGATTGTACCGTCAAGGTCAAATAAAATATATTTATACTTCATTGAATTTGCTGTCCGCCTTTTTCTGAAATTTATCAGCCTTTACGCTGACTCTTGTGTGAGTACCCTTTGAGATAACTCCGCCTTTGTCCCAAGCCTCAACCTGAAATTTGAATGTTCTGCCGTCACTTTCAACAACTGTTGCTTTTGCAAAAACTGTGGCATTTACAGGGGTGGGACTTGTGTGGTCAATAGATATTCCTGTGCCTACGGTTGTAATGCCCTCATCTAAATATTTTGCAACAAGTTTTGCCGAAGCATTTTCCATAAGAGCAACCGCCATAGGAGTTGCGAAAACACGCAAATCACCGCTTCCTACGTTAACCGCAAGTTTGTCCTCTGTTACGGTTGTTTCAACAGTAAGATTATCTCCTATAATAACTTCCATAAAATTACCTCCTATTATTGAGAAACAAAAATAATTGTGCTATACTCTTATATATTAACAATTTTTTTAAAATACTGCAAGGTGAAGTTACTTGAAAAATAAAAACAGGATATATTTATTAGATGAATTGCGTGGACTATGTATTATTTTAATGGTAGCCTACCACTTTTTCTATTCCGCAGGAATGATGTATCACTACGATTGGGCAGTTAATATTTTTAACCTGTTGATGCCATGGCAACCGATTTTACCGATTTCCTTTATTTTGCTGTCAGGTATCGCCTGTAATTTAAGCAGGAGCAACATTAAAAGAGGATTGTTGCTGTTAGGGGTTGCTGTGGCAATTACATTAGTCACGTACTTCTTTATGCCTGAACAGGTAATATGGTTCGGAATTATCCACTTTATAGCCTTTGCAAATATTATTTGCGCACCACTGAAAAAGCCTATACTAAAAATCCCCTCTGTAATCGGTGTGATTATTTTCGGACTGTTGTTTGTTGCAACATATAATATTCAGCAGGGATATATGGGCTTTATGCCTGACTTTGTAATCAAACTGCCTGACATTTTGTATTCAACAGACTACACAATGATGCTGGGATTTTATTCACCGAACTTTTATTCCGCAGATTATTTCCCGCTTATTCCTTGGATTTTCCTGTTTATTGCCGGTATTTCTCTGGGCAAAAACGTTCACAAACTGCCGAAGTTTTTAAAGAAAAGGCACATAAGACCCCTTGCATTTGTAGGCAGACATTCGTTAATTATCTACCTTGCCCACCAACCGATTATTCTCGGCATAATATATGCAGTTCAGCATTTTATAAAATAGGTGTGAAATTTACGGCTCTATAA
>JAQXSC010000004.1 GCA_029218825.1 Oscillospiraceae bacterium
GGGAACACATAACCTTTTTCTTTCAGAACATTTCTGTTTTCCTTTAAGAATTTTTGAATATATGATGTACCGGTTTTCGGCATACCAATGTGAAGGTAAAGAGTTGGCATAATTATCTCCTTTAATCAATTAATAAGAAGTTTTTGGTTATGTCTAATACTATTTTGGCTGTTTAAAGTGTTAGCTGTGGCTTTTAAAACATCAGTCTATAAGTAATTTTTAGAAGAAAGCCTGTCTTGTTAAGGTTATCAAGACAAGCTTTCAACAAACCCTTATTATTTTATTTTGAAAATTCTTTTCAGTTTGCGTACAACCTTTTTAGGAAAGCTTGTTGTTGCCCAATCAATGGTGCTTTGCTGTGATTTAATAGTTTTGTTAAGATTTTCTATTTCACACTTTTGCTCTTTCATTTTGCTTTCCAAAGCATCAATGTCTTTGCTTAACATACATACAACATCACAGGATACATTAAAGTAATCATCAACAGTATAGTCTGTTTTTTGTGAAGCGTCGTCCTTAGGAATTTCATCTTTAAATAAAACTCCGTCGGCTCTGTTTAAAAATTCACGAGCAACCAGTTCGTTTTCATCCTTGTACTTATCTAAAATTTCCATAGTGTCATTATAGGTAAGCAGGTTGTTTTTGCTGAAGCTGAAGTCAGAAGCGTTCTCGTACATAAGCTTTGTAAGAATCTTATGGAGGTTACTTTTTCTACCATTTGCGGTTCTCAACTCCGGATATCTGTTCATATATCTCTTGTAGTCAAGATAAACTCCACCTAAACTTATGTTAGAAGTAGTTTTTGCAAGCTCCTGGAAATCATCATTAAACTCAAGACCTATTGCGTCAAAGAAATCTGAAATCAGATTATTTTTTGTACCGCCCCATTGTTGCTTTTCGTACAATCTGACGTCAATACTTTCCTTGCCCATAATATCGGCGATTGCCTTTAATCGGCTATAGTATTCAAGCCTTAGGATATTCTTACCGTTTATATATTCCTTAAAACTTCTGGTCTCATATTCCCTTACCTTTTGCGCCCAGTGGGATTGAATAAATAAATCCTGACGTCTTAGGTAAACAATAATTTTGCAGTCTATGTTACGAGCGTTAAGTTCTTTTTTTAGTTTTTCCCAAAACTTCTTGTCTCTTTTTTCGCCTATATTCCAAATTCCTTCCTCGGAAAGAATCATTTTGTCATAGGTTTTAAACATAGAAGAAATTTTATCAAAATATAAATTCCAGATTTCGTTTTCTTTATTCAGGTCCCGTTTGCCACTCTTGTCCATCAATTTTTGGACAAGAAAATGTGCATTTCTTGTAGCGCTATAGTTACCGGAATTAAGATTAAGAGGATATATATAACCTTTATCCTTTAATACCTGTCTGTTAAGTTTTAAGGTGTTCTGAATATATGACGTACCGGTTTTAGGCATACCGATATGGAGGTAAAGAGTTGGCATAATTTTCTCCTTTGCTAAATATTATAAGAACTCTTTGATTTTATCTAATACAAATTCTGCAGCCTCTTCTACTGTTTTATCTGTAGTATCAATAGTAACGTGGGCATTTGCAGGAACTTCATAAGGAGCGGAAATACCTGTAAAGTTAGGAATTTCACCATTACGAGCCTTTGCGTACAAGCCCTTAACGTCACGTTTCTCACATTCCTCAATAGGAGTGCTTACATATACTTCGATAACATTATCCTCGCCGATAATTTCCTTTGCTCTCTGTCTGTCTCTTGCATACGGAGATACAAAAGAAGTGATAACAATCAGACCTGCGTCGTTCATAAGTTTTGAAACTTCTGCGATACGTCTGATGTTTTCGATACGGTCGGATTCCTTGAAGCCAAGGTTCTTGTTAAGACCCAATCTGATATTGTCACCGTCAAGGGTCATTGTGTGTTTGCCCATCAGGAACAGTCTTTTCTCGATTTCGTTGGCAAGTGTTGACTTACCTGAACCTGAAAGACCTGTGAACCAAATTGTCTTTGGAGTTTGACCCTTCTGGTTTGCTCTCTGTTCCTTTGTGATGTCCATAGAGTGCCATGTCAGGTTGTCCGAACGTCTTAGGATATGAGAAACAACACCGCAGGCTGAAGTCATATGTGAAAGTCTGTCAATAAGAATAAATGAGCCAAGTCCCGGATTTGTAGTGAACTCGTCAAGAACGATTTTCTCGGAAGTTGAAATATCACATTCTGCAATTTCGTTCTTGTAAAGTGCGTCAACAGGCACTTTCTCGCCTGTATTAACGTCAATCTTGTGCTTGATATTCATAACTACAGCAGGGATTTTCTTTGTTCCCAACTTCAGCATATAGTTTTTACCGGCAACAAGAGTTGTATCGTCCATCCAAAGAAGTTTTACTCTGAATAGGTTGCCGATAGACGGTTTAGCCTTACTTGCAAGAACGCAACCACGAGATACGTCAACCTCTTTGTCAAGTTGAATTGTAACGGCACAGCCCTTTTCAGCAGTTTCAACCTCTGTACCGGCATTGATAATGCCCTTTACGTGGCAGGTTTCGTTAGACGGCAGAGTAGTAATCTCATCACCTACAGAGATTTTGCCTGTTTCAATCTGACCTTGGAAACCTCTGAATGTGTGGTTAGGACGGCAAACTCTCTGAACAGCCATTGTAAAGCCGTCCTCAACGTCATCACTGCTAACGTCGATGTTTTCAAGATATGTGAGAAGTGACTCGCCCTTGTACCAAGGAGTTCTGTTGGATTTATTTGTGATATTGTCGCCGTCTGTAGCGGAAACAGGAATGATTTTCAGAGAATCATAGTCAAATTCAGCCACAAGTTTTTTGATTTCTTTCTCAATTTCAGAGAATTTATGTTTATCAAAGTTGATTAAGTCCATTTTGTTTACTGCAAAAACAAAATGCTTAATACCCATAAGTGAGCAAATTCTTGTGTGACGTCTTGTCTGCACAAGTACGCCCTGGGAAGCGTCAACAAGAATAATAGCAAGTTCCGCAAAAGATGCGCCAACAGCCATATTTCTTGTGTATTCCTCGTGTCCGGGAGTATCTGCTACGATAAAACTACGGTTGTCTGTAGTGAAATATCTGTAAGCAACGTCAATGGTAATGCCCTGTTCTCTTTCAGCCATAAGGCCGTCAAGCAACAGAGAGTAGTCGATTTTACCCTCACGAGAGCCTACTTTACTGTCAAGGATAAGGGATTTCTCCTGGTCGGCAAAAAGCAGTTTTGCGTCATAAAGCATATGACCGATAAGGGTAGATTTACCGTCGTCAACACTACCGCAGGTAATAAATTTTAACAGACCGTTCATTAGAAATATCCCTCCCTCTTTCTCTTTTCCATACTTGCACTGCCGCCGTCACTGTCGATAACACGGCTTGTACGTTCTGATGAAACCGAACTTAATGTTTCCTCAATGATTTTGTCAAGAGTATCGGCGTCACTTTCAATGCCGCCTGTCAGCGGATAACAGCCAAGGGTTCTGAAACGAATTTTCTTCATTTCAACCTTTTCGCCTTCTCTTAACCTCATTCTGTCGTCGTCAACCATAATTATGTTGCCGTCACGCTCAACGCAAGGACGAACATCGGCAAAATACAGAGGTACGATTTCGATGTTTTCTCTCTTGATATACTGCCAAATATCCTTTTCTGTCCAGTTGGAAATTGGGAATACACGAATACTCTCGCCCTTGTTGATTTCTGTGTTAAACAGTTTCCACATTTCAGGTCTTTGATTCTTTGGATCCCAAGCGTGGTCGGCATTTCTGAATGAGAAAATACGCTCTTTTGCACGTGATTTTTCCTCATCACGTCTGCCGCCGCCGAAAGCCGCGGTAAAGCCGTATTTATTCAAAGCCTGTTTCAGCGCTTTGGTTTTCATAATATCTGTGTAGGATGAGCCATGGTCAAATGGGTTGATACCCTGGTCAACACCCTCCTGATTAATGTACTCAATCATTTCAATTCCGTATTTTTCTGCAACCTTATCACGGAAACTAATCATCTCTTTAAACTTCCATGTTGTGTTTACGTGCATAAACGGAAACGGTGGTTTTTCAGGATAAAATGCTTTCATTGCTAAATGCAGCATAACTGATGAATCTTTACCGATAGAATACAGCATTACAGGTTTTTCACACTCAGCGGCTACTTCACGCATAATGTATATGGCTTCGGCTTCAAGTTCATCTAAATGCGACAATTTGCTCATAAAATTCACTCCTTAATGTTTTGTGTATATTTTTAATTAGATAATTATATTACCTATAATTAAAGCAAGGATACTTGAAATCAACACTCTTAATCCTGCGTTGATTTTTGTAAATTTAACTAAAACTAAATTCAGTATATAAATTCCCACAAGTTCGGCTAAAGCAAATATTAAGGTCAATTCACTTTGCCCTTGTGTTACCTTAAGACTGCTGAAAATCAAGGAAAGAATTACAGAGCCTAAAAGTCCGGAAATAATAACCTTTATCCAGTTTTTGAGAATTTCAAACACTCTAAAGTTTTCGATTTTCTTGAAGAAATATTGAACTAAAGAAACTACGGAACAGGAGCCTACAATACTGCATACAAAACCTGCAAGGGCAACCAAATAACCACGTAAAACTCCGCCACCGTTTTGAAAACCAAGTTCATAACCTACTGCGGTTAAGGTTTTGCACAGGATTGAACCCGGCAGTACGTTTACCAGAGTTACGATTTGACTGTAGAAAGAATCGTCTGAAATCATTGTAGCAGTAGCGTCTTCCGATACAAACATACTGTCTGCAACAGTCAGGTAAGCGTCACCGCCGCCGAATGAAATAATTGAGGATACAAAGCCTCTGCCGATAAAATCGAGAAACTCAGGATAAACAAAAAACGCAGGAGTACAAAGGGAAACAAAGAATATAAGCCAAGCAAGTTCCTCTTTAATCAAAGGCTTTACGGGAACTTTTTTCTTTAGGCTTTTCCTGTCCTTATCATCGGATAAAATGCCGTAACAGGACAGTCCCAGCATAATAAATTGGATACTTCTCAATACGTAAATATTATCTATAAGATGTGCCTTTGAAACACAAAGTACATACGGAATTACAAGTACTGTGCTTATGATGATTTTCGGTATTGTGAATTTACATTTTGTAAAAAGCAATACAAAGAAAGTCACCACCAAAATATCAACCGTGGAAATCGACAGAAACGGCGAGCCTTCAATTCCAAACAGCCCCAGCACCTTAAATATGGATTTACCGGAGTTCAGCACAAGAACTCCAAGTACAATGCCGATTGCTATAAAGAGCCTGTCGTGTTCCTTTGCCCACTTAAAGGCGTTTTTAATGTAGCCTGTGAGCATTGAAATAATAAATGCCGATATGCCGATTGCAACAAGTTCAATTTGCGTAAGCACGGATTGGTCAAGCACCGACATACAGGACAAAAGTATTACTGTGGCAAGTGAGCCGGGCAGGGCTATGCACAACGCCGCCAACAACATTCCCCTTGCACCTGCAAAGCGTTTTCCTATACAACCTGATATTTCTACAGGTAACGCACCGGGAGTAATACTTGCTACAATAACGTCGGAGTCGTAATCGTCTTTGCTGACTAATTTTCTGTTTTCTACCATTTCCTGTTGGATAACAGGAATAAGGGAAGTTCCTCCCCCAAAACCTATTAATCCGATTTTCAAAAAGGATAAAAGCCATCCCGCTTTTTTACTTTTCATATATCTCTCCGGAGCAGTTAGATAAGTTTATTGTTAATATCGTTAATAATGTAGAAACCTTTTGAGTTAAGGCTGTCCTCTCTGTTGTAAAGCATAGGTGTATCGTCCATTTGCATAAATATTGCGCCTGCTTCTTCAACAATGCATTGCATTGCCGCAGTATCCCATTCCATTGTAGGATTGTGACGATAGTAAACATCTGCTTTGCCCTTGGCTATCATACAGCCTTTCAAGGAACTTCCTGCTTTTACAAGATTTGTAAGGTTGTATTTTTCAATGAGCCTGTCCATAGCCTCACAACCATGGGAACTGCTCATAACAACATTAAGTTGTGATTTTTCCTTTGGAGTTTTGTCAACCTTTAGTTCAGTAACAACGCCCTCAGCCTCAAGGTAACAACCGCCGTTCTCCTGTGCATAATAAAGTTCCCCTGTTACAGGAACATAAATTACGCCCATTACGGATTTATGCTTATAACTTAATGCGATATTTACAGTAAACTGACCGTTTCTCTTTATAAATTCCTTGGTGCCGTCAAGGGGGTCAACAACAAAGCAGAAATCATTATTAAGTCTGTCTAAGTTATCTTTTTCCTCCTCAGACAATATTGCATATTCAGGGAAGTTTTCTTTGAGCATCTTAACAATAATTGCGTTTGAGGCTTTATCGGCGGTGGTAAGCGGAGAATTGTCACCCTTGTACTCAACGCTGAAATTGCTGCTGTTATAAATTTTTAAAATTTCTTTACCTGCAAGAACAGCGGCCTCTTTTGAAATCTGTAATTCTTTATCGTACTTCATAATCCATCACTCTTATTTATTATTTTTCATAGCCTGTATAAAATTCAAAAATGCAATACAACACCCAATTACAATTGTGTTTATTATACCTTAATATAAGGAAATAATCAAGATATTATCAATATTTGTAATAAATAGGTAACATCAATGTAAAACCTTTACAAGAAAGCGTGCGCACCATATGCGTGCGCTTTCTTTAGCCATCGCTCGTGCGCACGCAGGGCGCAACTGAGCGGGCAATATAAATTATTTTTTGTTTGATAGGATGATTAGATGAATTAACGGTAGCATAAAATCATTTTCCATTACTGGCATATTTGTCAATTATTTGAAGTTTCCTATCAAACAATAAAAGCCATAACCTCAATCACGAGATTATGGCTTTTACCAAAAATCAATAATTAAAGAAATTCCAAAAAGAGTTTTGGTCATTACGTTCTTCCTGTGTGTTGCTTGACTTAAATGTTGATGGTTTATACTCCGCCAACTTCATTTTCAACACACCGGTAGAGCCGTTGCGATATACTTTAAAAGATACTGAATCTCCAACCTTTAATGTATTTATGATATCGTTTACTTCTTTTGTTGAGGTTACTTTGGTTCCGTTCACCTGCTGAATAATATCGCCTGATTGGAACCCTGCCTTTTCTGCGTTACTTCCTATATCTACGCTTGTAACATAAACGCCTGTTTTGTTTGCTCCGTACATCCAAGCCTGAGCAGTAGAAGTTACGTCGGAAAGTGACATACCCAAGTCAATCTGACCCTTTACATAGCCGTATTCCTTTAAGTCGGAAAGCACGTCAACTACGTCATTAACAGGAATAGCAAACCCAAGACCCTCGGAAGAGTTTTTGATTGATTTGGCATTGACAATACCGATAAGTTCTCCGTTTCCGTCAAACAAACCGCCGCCGGAGTTACCGGGACTTATCTCTGCATTTGTTTGCAACAGATTCATTGTTTCGTCATCAATAGTAACCTTTCTGTCCAATGCGCTGATGATACCGTCTGTAACAGTACCGCCTAACTGACCTAAAGGATTTCCTATTGCAACAGCATAATCTCCTACCTTTAACTTTGAGGAATCTCCCATTACAGCAGGAGTAAACTTATCGTTTGTTTTGATTTTCAACAATGCGATATCGCCGGATTCGTATATACCTACAATTTCAACTTTTGTGTATTCTTTTTCATTTCTGAGGGTAATTGAAATCTGGGTTGCGTCCTCAATTACGTGATAATTTGTGATGATATATCCGTCCTCGGAAATAATAACGCCTGAACCTGCGCCCTGCTGAATATATTGCTGTGAGAAAGAGCCTGTTACAACAGCCTCGGTAGTAATCTCAACTACGGAATCAGCCGCTTTTTCAACTATTTGAGTAGTAGTCATTGATGAATTTGACGCGGCAAAAGACGGACTTGAACTGTTGGCTTTATTAATAACAAGACCGCCCTGCCTGTTTGTAAGGATTCCTGCGATAAATCCACCTGATGCGCTGATAACCGTGGAAATGATTATACTTGCAATTAACAGCAAACACAACATTCCGTAGGTTACAGGTTTCTTTTCCTTTTTTACCTTTGGCTTTTTGGGAGCAGGATTTGTGTAGGAATATCTGTTATTGGGGTTGTAGTTTGAGGTGTACTGAGGTTGACTTGGTTGGCTCTGCTGACTATTGCTGTAAACATTTTCCGTGTTGACAGTTTGTGCAGCACCTCCGTAATAAGCCTCGCCCTGTCTTGCATATTGTTCTGCGGCATTTTCCTGATTTGAAATTTTCTGATAATACTCGTCAGGAGTATAGTCCGGTTTACTTTCATATGGATTTTCGTTCATAAATATACCTCCGTATATGTTTTTATTTAGTATGCACTTATAATAATAGCACAAAGTGAAAAATATATGAAATACTTTTGAAAAAATTAAGAAAATTTAACCTTGTCTATGTGAATGCATACTATGGTAGTGAAGTAGTAAAGGTTACTTCAAATAAAATAAAGGAGTGCGGATATGGAAATCCTTGAAAATATTATGGCAGATTACGGCTTATCACCTCTGCCTAACGATACAGTTGAAGCAATGGCTTACGTTCCTTTTCAACAGCAAAACTCAAAGACCTATTCCCCTGCTCACGCATTAGAGGCCGGTACGGTCTATCCTGTGTTGGATAAACCTTTCTACGGCAGTAAATGCTCCGGAGGTAAATATGACTGAACGAGAAATACTGATGAAAAAACTTGCCTCCTATCAATTTATGGTTGACGATTTACAACTTTACCTTGACACACACCCAAGGGATAAAGCAACTATTGAAAAAATGAGAGGATATAGAGAAGAGTTAAAACCGATAATGAAATCATACGAAGAAAAATACGGCCCGCTTTTTGCGGATAACAGCGGAAATAACAAATGGAAATGGATAAATACACCATGGCCATGGGAAAACGAGGTGGACGAATAATGTTTGTTTATGAGAAAAAACTGCAATATCCTGTAAACATAAAAAATCCAAATCCAAAACTTGCAAAAATAATTATCACACAATATGGCGGTCCTGATGGGGAACTTGGTGCGTCTTTGCGATATCTCAGTCAGCGTTTTACAATGCCTTTGCCGGAACTAAAGGCTACGCTGACGGATATAGGCACCGAAGAACTTGGGCATTTGGAAATGATTGGCGCAATAGTTTATCAACTCACAAAAGGACTTACTGAAAAGCAGATAAAGGACGCAGGATTTGAGGATTATTTTGTTGACCATACAACCGCTATCTACCCTCAATCTGCATCAGGTTCACCTTGGACAGCGGCGTATATTCAATCAAAGGGTGACGCAATCACCGATTTGCACGAGGACTTGGCAGCGGAACAAAAGGCGAGAACGACCTATGATAACATTTTGAGATTTTGTGACGACTATGACGTTAAGGACGCAATCAGATTTTTAAGACAGCGTGAGGTTGTCCACTACCAAAGATTCGGCGAGAATTTGCGTATTTTGACGGATAAACTTGACTCCAAAAACTTCTATGCTTTCAACCCTGAATTTGATAAAAAGTGTTTTAAAAATCAAATGAAAAAAAGATAGTATTGAAAAATATATAATATTGTAAATCAAAAGCACTGTGCCGATTTATCTAACCACAATCATCGGCACGGTGCTTTAATTTTTGATTTATATATTCTTGGACAATGTTCAAAGTATTGCACATTTATATGGTTTATGAGCCTTTTTAATTCCTGTTTAAAATGCAGAGATTAAAACAAACTGCTGACTAAATTTCTTTACGATGCTGTAAGTGTATGCCTATATGACCGATACCTAAAATAACTACAGAAATCATCAGCCATATAACCCTGCCGTATATACCAAGCAGGAAGAAGGCTATTACAGGCAGTGTTGCACCGGCTACCGGTATGCCTAAAAAACTGCTGTAAAAATCTTTTAGTCTTTTTTCACCGAAAAAATATCTTATCCACCAAATTTCGTACATTACCATAATGGCAAATGAAACAATCAGCCACCAAGACCAATTTGACCAACTATGTACATTGAAATCGGAAAAAATTAATACACAGCCGGTAGTCAGCACCTGACCTACTTTTTCAAAAATCAACAGGACTTTATTTTCCTTTTTCGCTGTATATCCCTGTGGCAATAAGGTTTGGAACAGTCAGCATCAAAAGAAATATTAAACCTACATACGAAAATCCAAAATTACCTAACACTGTTTTTCTCCCACTTTGCTAAATAAGTTTTTAAGGGTATATTCTTAATCTTTATAAATCACCATTCAAAAGGCTTATTGCAGGAAACTACCTCTATTTAATCGCCTCAGGGTCTGCGATATAGCAAGTTCTTTGACCCCAAGTCTCATCGGTAGGTTCTAATCCGGTTTTTGCCCATTATGTTCCGCCCATTTACATTCTGTAATTTCCATATTTGTGAATACCGCCTTAAACGAAGAGTCTTCCGGACTACAGGCATAAACTCCAAAACTAATTTTTCCACCGCCATTACACATATGGCAAATTCTCATCTGCTTGAATGTTATACCGTCCTCAGAACACTCGATACAATAATCATCTTCTCGTCGGCTAAACCTATACCACATAGAGTTTATTTCAGCACTAATTTCAGTAGTTGCCCAATCAGAATAACCGTTATTTGTAACTACACTGCCTAAATGCCGGAATTTTTCATTTTCATATTCTATTGAGGCTTTTAACCAATTTTCACTGTCAAGATACATTACAATACCACATTGGTCAAATCTATGTTTGCTTTCAAATTCAGTTTTAACAGTAAAAGAAAAAAATCTCTCATCAGTATGCATTTGCAGTAAAGGTGCATTGTCATTCCTAAAATGATAATAGGTTCTTTGCCACAAATCCGTAAACGGTTTTGTGGTTATCTCTATTCTGTTATCAGTGATAGAATAAATTTCAGGCTCTCTTGTCCATTCAAATTTCTTTATATCAAAATTCATCTTGCTTTTCTCCTCAAATTTCGACTTTACTTCGTTTATTTATTTGGTAAACCGGAGTTTATCGTTCCTGTACCTCTTTTCCGCTAAGGTGCTCTATATCGATTTCAAACATTTGAACAGCCCTACCGGATGATGCCATTACCGCATCTACCGTCTCTTCATCAGGATAATACTTCATCGCAAACTTCTTTACAAGTTTAATAGTGTCCTTTTGATTTTCGACTAAATGGCATCGACCAAAGACCACAACACTTTGAAGAAACGGTGCCCAGGATTCTCCCTTAATGCTTTCATTACCGAACACAGTAAAACAAACCTTGTCACATGCTTTCAAACAATCTACCTTATAACCTACTTTTGCTCCATGAAAAATAATCTTATGTGCGTCTGCATCATAGAGATAATTGATCGGTATCCCATAGGGATAACCATTATCACCATTAACCGCCAGAATGCCACGACGGGAACAACGCAGCAGTTCTTTCGCTTCGTCTATACTGATTTCATTTTTATTTCTTCGAATTGATCTAAACATTAAATTTATCCTCCAGTTCCGATTTATTAACCACTTGTTTTATAAATATCATATCACTGCCCCACGGATTTGTCTATTAATAATTCCCAAAAATCAGTACAGCAATACGCAAGAAAGCGTGCGCACCATATGCGTGCGCTTTCTTTAGCCATCGCTCGTGCGCACGCAGGGCGCAACTGAGCGGGCAATATAAATTATTTTTTGTTTGAATCAGTATGAATCTGAACCACTGAAAAGTATTCAGTCCATTAACAAAAACAACTCTAAACAACGCATTAAAACAACTTTTTATTTTAATACGTTATTTTACTGTATATTTATTTACTTGCACGATGGCGAATGTAGGGTAATGACTATCATTGATTA
>JAQXSC010000005.1 GCA_029218825.1 Oscillospiraceae bacterium
CACAGTTACAGAGGATAACTCTACTGTAGTAGTTACTTTCAAGGAATCCGATCAGCACGCTAACGCTTACATCAACGGTGTATTAGTTGATATGGGCGCAACAGAGCCAACAAAACCAACCGAAACAGAGCCACAGCCAACAGAAACAGAGCCTGTAGAGTGCGACCACGCAACTACAAAGACAGTAGGCGCAAAATCTGCTACATACTTTGCAAAGGGTAACACAGGCGACAAGGTTTGTGCTGTTTGCGGTGAGGTAATCGAAAAAGGCAAGTCTATTGCTGCTAAAAAACTAAAAACACCAAAGGTAACTGTTAAACCTGCAAAGAAGGCTATCAAGGTTACATACAAGAAAGTTAAAGACGCAAAGGGCTTTATGGTAACTTATAAACTTGGCAAGAAAACTTACAACAAAAAGTTCACTCTGTCAAAGAAACAGTTAAAGAAAGCAAAAGTTACAAAGACAATTAAGGTTAAAAAGTCCGGCAAGTACACGGTTACTGTCAAGGCTTTCACAACTTCCGGCAAAAAGATTGCATACTCAAAGCCAACAAAGACTGTAAAAGTTAAAGTTAAATAATTTAACAAAGCAACAGCCACACCAAAATGGTGTGGCTGATTTTTTGATTATTAGTTAATATAGGAATTGTTAAATTGCCTCCCTTTACACAAGGGAGGCAATTTTATCCACTCAAAATTAATATAAATTCGGTCGGGAACAGAAGTTAAATCATTTATGAACTTTTCTGCTCGACTACAATTTTCAATTTTCAATTTGAATTGTAGTCCTCAATCAAGCAGAAGTATGGAGAATAATTATCCGCCGCATTTGCGTAATACAATTTGTTGTCCTCAATGCTGATCGTCTGATTTTCCGTAACGTGTTTTCTTGTGCCGTTGTTGAAAGCAACCTGCTTGTAGGTGTTTGTGTTTACGTTAATTTTGTAAATATCCGTACCCTCATCATCGGTTGTCACATATTCCATTTCCTCACCGATTTTGCCGTTGCTGTTTTTAGCCGACCACAATCTGGCACAGACTTTATCCCAACCTTTTGTGTTGCCGTAATATAGTGTAATCTCGCCTTTTAGGGTGAATGGCAACATTTCAAAGTAAGCGTCGCTCAACTCTTTATATGCTTTCTCAATATTTTTCGGTTTTGTTGCCGATGTTTTCACGGTTTTCTTTAGATTTTGGTATTGATCGTAGGAACTGAAAGTGTAGAAATCACCTAAAAGTTTATCCGCTTTTTCAAGCAAAGCATTGTAATCATCCTCGTTAACGTCCTTTAAGGTTATGCTTTTCGGCTCGTTAATATATCGTTGTGCCAATGCCTGAAAATCCTCCGCACTTGGCTCTGTAAAGCCGTTTCCCTGTGGGGCAGTTGCCTTTGTAAATGTATCTCGGCAACTTTCCATTATATAGCAACTTTCGGGATAAATCTTATCGTAATACAAATTTTCTCCGTTAAAGATAATTTCGTCATCAAAAACCTGTACATAATATCCTTCGGTCAAATCCTTGTAATCCTCTGAATCGTGGGCGATATAACTTAGGTTGTGGCTGTTGTAATTCAGCAAAGTTGGGCAACAAACGGAACTGTCGTGAATCATATGACAGGAAGTGTCGTTCATATTTGAGTAGTTGTAGCCGTATTCCAAAGCGATGTGAGTATGGCCTGAAATCCAGATAATATCAGGGTAACTTTCTATAATATTTCTGAACTCCCTTGTTGTTTTGTGTTCTGTACTCAAAGGAACTGTGTAGTAATTGTCAGGGTCATCACCTGCGCCGTATCCCTCGATTAATGCGTGTTCAATCAGAAAAATATTCCTGTCTTTTCCGTAGTTTTCCTCTAAAATATTTTTCAACCATTTAAGTTGTTTTTTGGAAAATTCGTTGCCGTCTTGTGGGTTGTATTCAAATTCCAATGACATAAAAATAAACAAATCATTTGAATTTGGCTCTACCATACAATAGTAGGGCTTGTTTGCCTTTATATCTTTTTTATCGCTGTTTAGACCTGTTGCGTCTGCAAAAGTTGTAAGGGAAGCATTTGGCTCACCCACTCTTATTTCGTGATTTCCGCTGCCCTCATAAATAGGATTGCAGTATGGAGAGTCTGCCAAAATCTGCTGATAGGTGTCAAATTCATTTGAAGGTCCTTCTGCGTTTGTTACATTATCACCGGCGGTTACAATAAAATCAACATTACGATTATAGGCAACCTCTAATGCCTTTTCAAAGTGCATTTCAGAATATGTATAATAAAGATTATGCTGTTTGTCAATGTGAATATCGGAGTAGTTCATAAAGGTATAGTTAGCGTCTTCAGATTTGTAGCCTGACTTTTTGTATGCAGGAATATCATAAACCGCAACAGCACCGCTGACGTTTTTATTATTGCCTGTTACAGCAATTATCTTTTCTGCGTCAACAGGAATTGCTGTATGTTCACCAAAACTAAAAGAGCCTTTTCCGTCTTTTACTTTCACTTTGGCAATCTCATAGTAACCATCAAGAGCCTGTGTATTGTCCGCCCAGTAGAGGTAATATTCGCCGTCGGCAACGCCCTGCAAAGTTACTTTGCCCTCTGCATAACCGCTTTTTTCCTTTTCGTCACCGCTGAATACATAGTTGATTTTTCCGCTGACTGCATTTGCCGTTACAGTTGTTGCGGTGAAAACCGAGCATAATACAGTAACAGCAAGAATAATTCCAATGATTTTTTTAAAATTCAAAAATTTCATAGAGTTTCGCCCCCCATATCTGTATTTTATTTTATCACAAATTTTTAAATATTACCACACAAAAACCGCAAACTTTTTGAAATACTATTTTTACAAAATATTTGTGAGGTGATACTATGAACAGATATGGAAAAAATTACGAAAATATACCCTATGACGAGGGTTATGATATGAATACTTTTTCAACCTACGACTGCACAGGGCTGATTCCCTCTGCAATTACGGATTTCGGAGAGGTTGAGGCATACGAGGACTTGTATCCCTATCTACCTGCTGATGAGGAAGTAGGAGATTACTTTGATGATTATAATGATAGGTAGTTTTTAGTAAATAGTGGCGAGTAGTAAATAATTTTGATAGAGTGTAGGTTCACTTGTGTAAAGGTGGGCCATCAGTATGTTCATCTATAGAGGACTTCAATCTCGCCGCCTGTGTTCACGTAAAGGGGAAAAGTATCCGCAACGCTCCTCGGTAAAAACAGTCCACCGGACTGTTTTCTTAACCCTCGGCGACCAGACCCTGATGGCGATTTTGGTGTGCCATCAGTACGTTCATCTATAGAGGGCTTCTATCTCGTCGCCTGTGTCCACGTAAGGGGGAAAAGTATCTGCAACGCTCCTCGGTAAAAACAGTCCACCGGACTGTTTTCTTAACCCTCGGCTTCGACTCCCTGATGGCAATTTTGGTGTGCCATCAGTATGTTCATCTGTAGAGGACTTCAATCTCGTCGCCTGTGTTCACGTAAAGGGGAAATGCTTCTGCAACGCTCCTCGGTAAAAACAGTCCACCGGACTGTTTTCTTAACCCTCGGCTTCAAGTCCCTGATGGCAAAAAATAAAAGGTATCCGTGTGGATACCTTTTATTTTTGGTGGGCCATCAGGGACTCGAACCCCGGACCGATCGGTTATGAGCCGATAGCTCTGACCAACTGAGCTAATGGCCCTCAGTTGTTTTACGCAACTGTTATTATAGCAATTTTCTTTTGCTCTGTCAATATTATACTAATAAAATATTATTTTTATGCCCTTATGCAAAGGACTGCATAACTCCGCACATCTGCATTACATACTGAACTCCTAAACTTACAAGGGAGATTGCTACCCATATTGTCAATCCCATAAGTATAGCCTTTCCGCCTGTTTTTACTAATTTTACAACATTTGTATTCAAGCCGATTGCCGCCATTGCAAGGGTAATACAGAATTTTCCGGAATGTGACAAAAAGTCCATTGAAGTTTTTACCGCTGTATTATCGTTGCCGAATATTCCGAACAATACTGTACTTACAACTGACGCACCCAAGAAAAACAGTATAAACCAAGGGAAAATTTTGCTCAGTTTAACCCCTGAACCTCCCTGTGCGTTACCTACGGCTTTTGCCTTATGTGTGCGCCAGAATGCAAGACCCAAGCAAATGGGAATAATGCAAAGTGTACGCGTCAGTTTTACGATAGTTGCAGACTGCAAGGCGATTTCCGTTCCCATCATCTGATTCCAACTCTGACCTGCCGCCGTTACGGATGAAGTATCGTTAATTGCAGTACCTGCCCACATACCGAATCCCTCGTCTGTAAAGCCGATTGCCTGTCCCAGTACAGGGAAAATCAAAGCGGCAATTACGTTGAAAAGGAAAATTACGGAAATTGATTTTGCGATTTCCTCGTCATCTGCATCAACCACAGGTGCAGCCGCCGCTATGGCTGAACCACCGCAAATAGAGGAACCTACTGCAACCAACGTACCCTCTTTTGAGGGGATTTTCATAACCTTGCACAGTATAAATCCTAAAATAAGTGCAGTTGAAATTGTGGAAATAATTATAGGCAAAGACTGTGCGCCCACCTGTAGAATATTCAATAGGTTCATACTGAATCCCAACAAAACAACCGCAAACTGCAAAACTTTTTTTGAAACCCATTTTATACCTGTGTCAAAATAATTTCCCTTTGGTATAAATGCAACTGCCATACCGATTAATATGGCAAACACAGGGCCGCCGATAATGGGAAAAAGCGTTCCTAAATAATATGACGGAATACCGATAGCCAGGCACAACAAAATACCTAAACTGTTTTTCTTAACAAAACTCATAATGCTCTCCTCAAAAAATAACTGCATTTATTCTACCAACAACAGCAGTTTTTTGCAATATTATTTATAGTATAATTCCTTAATTAAAACAAAATTATTAAAAAGTATGATAATATAAAGTGAATTTTTATATTGGGGGAGTTTGTAATGCCAAAGGTAATAAGAATATTTGTTGAAAAAAGACAAGGTATGAATATTGTAGCAGACCAGACAAAGTGGGATTTGCGACACAATCTTGGTATAAAAAATATTGAGGAACTTCGATTTGTAAATCGTTATGATATTGAGGGTCTTTCACAGGAGGATTTCGACAAGGCAAAAAATATTGTATTGTCCGAGCCTAATCAGGACGTTATCTACGAGGAAACTTTGCCTGTTGAGGAAGGCTGGAAAGTTTTTGCTATGGAATATCTGCCGGGACAGTACGACCAGAGAGCCGACTCCGCAGAGCAGTGCGTTCAACTCTTAACACAGGGTGAGAAATGCAAGATTTTAACAGCAAGAGTTGTTGCATTAAAAGGCGATATTACAGAGGAAGAGTTTGTTAAGGTACAGCAGTATCTTATCAACCCTGTTGAAAGCCGACTTGCTTCCCTTGAAAAGCCTGAATCATTGGATATTCCTATTGAACAACCTGACAAGGTAAAGACCGTTGAGGGCTTTATCAAGTGGAATGATGAACAAATGGCAGAATATTTCGGTTCAATGGGCTTTGCTATGACTTTGGCTGATTTAAAATTCTGCCGTGATTATTTCAGAGATACGGAGCACAGAGATCCTACAGTTACGGAACTTCGAGTAATCGATACATACTGGTCCGACCATTGTCGTCACACAACTTTCCTTACAAGACTTGATAAAATTGAAATAGAGAAAAAGGCGCTGGGCAAGGTTATCGAGGACGCTTTACAGGCTTACTATGACACTCGCACAGAGGTTTACGGTAAAGACACAAACAGAGATGTTTCCCTGATGGATATGGCGCTTATGGGCGTTAAGGCTCTTAAAAAGAGAGGTATGATTCCTGACCTTGACGAAAGCGAGGAAATCAACGCTTGTTCTATTGAAGTACCTGTTACAATAGACGG
>JAQXSC010000006.1 GCA_029218825.1 Oscillospiraceae bacterium
GAATGTCCTGTTAAGGTAACAAGAATCGGCGTTTACGACAGATTCGGCTACAGCGGCCCTGCTTGGGAACTTCTGGAGAAATTCGGCTTAACCGAAACAAATATCAAAAAGGTTATTACAGAAGTTGTAAAAGGCTGATAAAGGGATATAATAATTACGGCTCCGTCCTTGACGGGGCTGTGTTTATATAATGATAAGGAGTTTTAAAATGGTAAAAGTATTAATTACAGAGGATTTTGAAGAAAAAGTATTAAACAGTAAAAAGCCTGTATTGGTTGATTTTTGGGCAAGTTGGTGCGGACCTTGCAGAATGTTAGCCCCAATCGTTGAAAAAATAAGCAACGAAATGCCTGACAAATTCGATTTTTACAAGGTGAATGTTGATGAGGAAAGCAGTCTTGCGGCACAGTTCGGAATTATGAGTATTCCAACTCTTTTAGTGTTTAAAAACGGAGAAATGGTTGAACAGTCCGTAGGCGTAAAGGGAGAAAGCCAACTAAAGGCTATGTTAACGGAGTACGCAGATTGAGAGATTTAGTTATTATAGGCAGCGGCCCGGCAGGTTTGAGCGCCGCTGTGTACGCCTCAAATGCCTGTATGGATTTCATTGTAATTGAAAAATATCCAATGTCCGGCGGTCAGATTCTTAACACAGAAGAAGTGAATAATTATCTTGGCTTTGAAAGTGCAGAGGGATTTACTTTAGGACAGACCTTTAGGAATCACGCGGAAAAGTCCGGAGCAACCTTTGTAAATGATGAGGTTGTCAGCATAAGCAAAAACAAAACTCACTTTGAAGTGAAGTGTGAAAACGAAACATACCTTTCAAAAGCCGTAATCCTGGCAACAGGAGTTATACGAAAACATCTTAACGTAAAGGGCGAAAGTGATTTTGCAGGAAAAGGTGTAAGTTACTGCGCAACCTGTGACGGAAATTTCTTTAGGAATAAAATCGTTGCAGTTGTAGGCGGAGGAGATGTTGCCTGTGAGGACGCATTGTACCTTGCCAATGTTTGTGAAAAGGTGTACCTGATTCACCGCAGGGACAAGTTGAGAGCCGCAAAATACCTGCAAAACAGAGTCTTTGACAATAATAAGATTGAGTTTGTTCCAAATGCAAATGTAACCGAGATTAACGGCGGTAATGCTGTGGAGAGTGTGTCACTTGATAACGGAAGCGTGCTTTCCGTGAACGGAATTTTTATTGCCATAGGCGTTGAGCCTGAGGTCGAATTTTTAAATGGCTTGGCTGACACAGACAGTCAGGGATTTATTGTTGCCAATGAGGACTGTAAAACTTCTGTTGACGGATTGCTTGTTGCCGGTGATATCCGCACAAAACCTTTGCGACAGATTTCTACGGCAGTTTCCGACGGAGCAAATGCTGTAAAATCAGCGGAAGATTATTTTAACAGAATTGAAATGTAATATTTGAAAAGTCTGTCTTTGATGACAGGCTTTTCTCTGTTATGCACAAAAATTTTCAAAATGTTTGGTAATTTTTAGTATATACATTCACTTTGTAATTTTATATAATTATTACAAGGGGATGATTTTATGAAAAAATTATCATTTTTTATCGCAGTTTTATTAGTTTTAAATATTTTTTCTATTGCGCCTACTACAGTTTTTGCAAGTGCCTTGGAGGGTGTTTTCGCATATTCCTATAGCGACGCTACATCGGACGAGGCTACTATGGATGAGGTTGTTGGTGATATAACCTACAGATTTTACAAGGACGGCACAGCAAGAGTTAAAGACTATAAGGGAAGTAAAAGTACTGTAGAAATCCCAAAAACCGTAAAAAATTCTACAGTCACAGCCGTTTCTCGTGACGCATTTTATGAATGTGACTTTTTGAAAAAGGTTATCTTGCCTGACAGCATTTTGGAAATCGGCTCAAATGCTTTTGACACCTGCACATCGTTGGAAACTGTGAATTTAGGCAATTCACTTTACAGAATCGGCGCAGGTGCTTTCAGCGGTTGTGAAAGCCTGAAATCCATAAATATCCCCAAAAGCGTTACCAAAATAGGAAGTTATGCTTTCTTTGACTGTGAAAAGTTGAAGGTGATAACAGGTGGAGAAAATGTTGTCAATATCGGCGAATATGCCTTTGACAACACTTCCTGGCTTGACAGCAAACCCTATGGTTTGGTATATTTCGGAAAGACTGCTTATCAATTTAAGGGCGACGACGCACCAAAGCAAATCGTAATTAAAAGCGGTATTGTAAGTATTGCAGAAAGTGCATTTTGCAGCTGCACTAAACTAACAAGCGTTATCCTGCCTGATACAGTTGAAACTATAGGGAAATGGGCATTTTCGGATTGTGACAGGCTGGCAGATATAGTAATCCCCAAAAGTCTGACAACTATTGAAAGAGAGGCATTTGATTATTGTCAAAGCCTTGAAAACGTTTATTATCTGGGCAGTGAGGAAAGTTGGGACAATATTTCAATAGGAGCAAACAATTCAGATTTAGAAGACGCAGATATAGTTTACAACTACACCAGAGCAAAGGCAGACAAAATGATTATCAGGACTTCTGTTATCTTGCCTAAAAACAAGGGTACTGTTTTTGTAAAAGGTGCGTTAAAAATCAAGGCAGTTATAAAGAACGCAAACGGCTTGACTACCTTTACAAGTTCCGATTCAAAGGTTGCCACGGTAAATTCCAAGGGCGTAGTAAAGGGCTTAAAAGCAGGTAAAGTGTCTGTTACAGTTGGTAATAACAATGTGTTCAAAAAGTATTCCTTAACTGTTTTAAACCCCACATTAAACACCAAGAAAACTACACTTGAAGTCGGCGAAAAATTAACCTTAAAAATTAACGGAAAAGTTGGCAAGGCAAAATTCAAGTCAAGCAACAGCAAAGTCGCAATCGTAAACAAGAAAGGTTTAATAATCGCCAAAAAGAAAGGCTCGGCAAAGATTACAGTAACTACAAACGGAAATATTAGGTTGAGTTGTAAAGTGAAAGTTAAATAAATCAATAAACAAGACACCTTGACTGTTTATCAGTCAGGGTGTTTTTTTGCAAAAGGCTCAACAAACGAAATATCTAAAACTTAATTCTTGCAGACTTTTGTCAATTATTGTATAATAATTTCATATTGTTTTAGGGCGGAGTAAATTTGGAAAAATTATTAAAAAACAGGATAGTTGCATATGTAGGTGCGTTAATCTGCACTTTGCTTTGGGGTACGGCATTTCCTTTTATAAAACTTGGATATATCACCTTTAATATCCCTGAAAATGACATTGGCGGAAAGTTGTTGTTTGCAGGGGAGAGATTTTTCCTCGCCGGTATAATCGTACTTGTTTTCGGATTGATTGTTTATAAAAGGGGAATGGCATTAAACAAATCCATAATATTGCCTATCGGACTTTTGGGGCTTGTGCAGACGTTTTTGCAGTACGTTTTTTCCTACATTGGCGTAGGCTTTACCACAGCAACAAACACTTCCATAATTACAGGTACAACCTCTTTTATTTCCGTTATACTTGCAGGTATTTTGTTTAAGTCCGACAGATTGACATTGCCGAAAATTATAGGTTGTATAACAGGATTTGTAGGCATAGTTTTTATTAATATACAAAACCTTTCTCAATTATCAGCCGACAGCATAATATTGTTAGGCGATTTATTTGTATTCCTTTCCGCAGTCAGCGGAGCAGGGGGAAATGTAATCACTAAAAAGTTGATGAAGAACATTAATCCAACTGTGGCTACCGCCTATCAACTAACTTTCGGCGGTCTTTGCCTTTTAGTTTTAGGCTTGATATTAGGCGGAAAAATCGACCTGTTAAATCTTAATGGTACAGTTATTTTACTGTGGCTTTCTATTGTATCAGCAGTGAGTTTCTTGCTGTGGACAGCATTGTTAAAGTATCACCCTGTAAGCAGAATTACTGTATTTACATTACTTATTCCTATATTCGGAACAATGTGGTCAGGCATAATTTTAGGCGAGGATATTCTGAAAGTAGAATATCTTTTTGCCCTGCTTTTTGTTTCAACAGGTATTTTATTGGTAAACTTAAACCTGAAAAGAAAAAATAATTTGTAATTTAAAGGAACTTAGTGTAAAATATTTTTTATTGGTGTTTATTATGGAAATTAAAGGTGTAATTTTTGATATGGACGGAGTTGTCCTTGATACCGAAAAACTCTATGTAAGATTTTGGTGTGAGGCTGCTAACTTTTACGGTTATCCAATGGAAAAACATCACGCATTGTCAATCCGCAGTATGGCTCGGGTTTTTGCCATTGAAAAGTTAAAGGGGTACTTCGGCGAGGATTTCGACTATTATGCCGTTCACGATAAACGCATTGAATTAATGGATAAATACATCGGCGAAAAGGGAATAGAAACAAAACCCTATGCTGAATATTTGCTGAAATATCTTAAAGATAAAGGATATAAAACCGCTATCGCAACCGCTACCGCTTTGGAAAGAACGGAAAAATATTTAAAGCAAGTGGGTCTGTATAAGTATTTCGATAAAATTATTTGCGCATCAATGGTTAGTAAGGGTAAGCCTGAGCCTGATATTTACTTGAAGGCTTGTGAAAGCATAGGGCTGAAACCTTGTGAATGTATTGCCCTTGAGGACAGCAAGAATGGTATTATTTCTGCAAACAGTGCAGGGTGCAATACAGTTATGGTGCCTGACCTTGACGGGCCTGATGACGAAATTTTATCCTTGACCTATTCGGTAGTCAGGGATTTAAAAGAGGTAATAAAATTACTTTAAAAAAATAAGGGGGAACAAAATGTTAGAGGCTATCAATAACGCAATAAGCATTTGTAACGATTTCCTTTGGGGCTGGTTTATGATTATCCTGCTGTTGGGAACGCACCTGTTTATTACCGTTAGGACAAAATTTATCCAGCGAAAAACCTTGAAGGCTATTAAACTGTCAGTTACAAAGGACCCTGATTCAGCAGGGGACATCAGTCCTTTTCAGGCTTTGGCTACAGCATTGGCGTCAACTATCGGTACAGGTAACATAATCGGTGTAGGTACGGCTATTGCGTTAGGCGGTCCCGGTGCTGTTTTGTGGTGTTGGCTTACAGGTGTGTTCGGTATTGCTACAAAATATGCCGAGTCACTTATTTCCGTAAAGTACCGTGTTAAGACAAAGGACGGCAGAATGTTAGGCGGTGCAATGTTTGCACTTGAACGTGGCATAAAAATAAAATGGTTGGGAAAAATCCTTGCCGTTTTGTTTGCCGCATTTGCAGTACTTGCTTCTTTCGGTATCGGCTCAGGCGTTCAGGTAAACGCTATTTCAAACATAATGAACAATACCTTTGATTTAGGTACAGTTGAACTGTTTGGACAGAATATCTCGGTTATTGCTCTTATTGTTGGTATAGTGGTTTCCGTTGTTACCGCTATTGTAATTTTCGGCGGTATCAAGTCAATTTCAAGAGTTTGCGAACTGTTAGTTCCTGTTATGGCTGTGTTCTACGTTTTAGGCTGTATCACAATTCTTGTTATGAACTTTGACGTATTAGGAGATGCAATCGTTCTTATCTGCAAGTCTGCATTTACACCAATGTCGGCGGCAGGCGGTTTTGTAGGCTCTACAATAATGATTGCCGCACGTCACGGTATTGCAAGAGGCCTGTTCTCCAACGAATCCGGTATGGGTTCTGCTCCTATTGTTGCATCTGCCGCACAGTCAAGAAACTCTGTACGTCAGGCTATGATTTCTTCAACAGGCACATTCTGGGATACAGTTGTTGTATGTTTAATGACTGGTCTTGTGCTTGTTAGTTCAATTCTTAAAAACCCCAACATTTCCGCAAGTGACGGCGGCGACCTTACATACAAAGCCTTTGAGCAGATTCCTTTTATCGGTACACCTATTCTTGTAATCGGCATTGTGGCTTTTGCGTATTCCACAATTTTAGGCTGGTCATATTACGGTGAGCGTTGTGTTGAATACCTGTTCGGCAGAAAGGGTATGATTCCCTACAAACTTGTTTTCGTGTTTGTACTATTGGTTGGTCCTGTTTTGGCTCTTGACGTTGTATGGAGTTTGGCTGACATTTTCAACGCGCTTATGGCTATTCCGAACCTTATTGCGGTAATAGCGTTGTCCGGTGTAATTGTCAAGGAAACAAATTACTACCTCTACGGCAACCGCCTTGATGAATATGACAAAACTCCAATACCTACTTTGAAAAAATAAAATTAAGGACAAGTGGAAAATCCGCTTGTCCTTTTTTGGTGTTATACATTATGTTAAAACAGAGGAGTTGAAAAGTATCTTTCCGCTGTGTCCGGCAAAATTGTAACAACTGTTTTGCCTTTGCCTAACTTTTTGGCAAGTTTAATTGCGGCGGCTACATTTGTACCGCTTGAAATACCGCACATAAGACCTTCTTTTCTTGCCAAATCCTTGGCGGTTTGAATAGCCTCGTTGTCGGAGATAATACAAATATCGCTGTATATTTCTGTGTTGAGAATTTTCGGAACAAGTCCGTCGCCGATTCCCATTTGCAGATGAGTACCGACAGTTCCGCCGGCAAGTATAGCGGCATTTTCAGGCTCAACTGCCCAAATTTCAATATTTGGGTTTTGTGCTTTCAGCACTTCGCCGATACCTGTAATAGTTCCGCCTGTGCCGATTCCTGAACAAAATCCGTCAATATTTCCTGCAACCTGCTCTAAAATTTCCACCCCTGTGTGGTGCTTGTGAACCATAGGGTTAGCGGGGTTTTCAAACTGCTGGGGAATAAATGCGTTTTTGTTTTCTGCGGCAATTTCCTGCGCCTTAATAACGCACCCCTCAATGCACTTTCCAATGTCACCGTCATCGTGAACAAGCACTACTTCCGCCCCATAGTGATTAACAAGTTTGCGTCTTTCCTCGCTGACAGAATCAGGCATTACAATGATAGTTTTGTAGCCTTTGACTGCGCCGATTAGTGAAAGTCCGATTCCCTGATTTCCGCTTGTAGGCTCTACGATAACAGTATCTTTGTTAATAAGTCCTTTTCTTTCCGCGTCCTCAATCATATTCAATGCAGTTCTTGTTTTAATTGAACCGCCTACGTTTAGTCCCTCGAATTTAACAAGAATGTCCGCCATACTGCCGTCAACCATATGATTAAGTCTGACCATTGGAGTGTGACCCACAGCCTCTAAAATATTGTTGTATATCATAATCTATCTCCGTAAACAAAAATTCTAATAGAATTATATCACAAAGATACCTTTCATACAACATAAAAATGTGATATAATTAATTAGAATACAAATGTATAAGGTTGTGGGAATGTGTATAAATATTTGCTGTGGGATGTTGACGGTACGATTTTGGATTTTTTAGCGTCGGAAAGTTGCGCCATAAAGGAACTGTTCAAAAGGTTTAATTTAGGTGAATGTACCGATGAAATGCTTGGGATATACTCAAAAATCAATGTGAAATACTGGGACGCTCTGGCAAGAAATGAAATAACAAAGCCTGAAGTTTTAATCGGCAGATTTAACGAATTTTTCACTATGATGAATATTGACACAGGTATTGCCGAGGAATTTAACAAAGCATATCAGTTAGCCCTTGGAGATTATTGCATATTTGTAAAGAACGCAAAGGAAATTTTGCAGAGCCAAAAGGGAAAATACACCCTTGTTGCCGTTACTAACGGCACAAAAGTTGCCCAGACAAAAAAACTGAAAATGTCCGGGCTTGATAACATTTTTGACCATATTTTTATTTCAGAGGACGTAGGCTATGAAAAACCGAATTTAGGATTTTTTCAGTGTGTGTTTGACACGCTGAATATTAAGGATAAAAGCCAAGTGCTGATGATTGGAGATTCACTTATAAGCGATATGCAGGGCGGTATTAACGCAGGAGTAGATACCTGTTGGTTTAACCCAAATCACAGCGAAAATAGGGATAATTTAAAAATAACTTACGAAATTTCACAGTTAAAGCAGATAGAGGATGTTTTATAAAAATTATATCAATACTTTAAATTGCTAAAATTTTTCTTGACATATCAAAATAATAGGCATATAATAATACCACAAATTAAGATTTACCCCTAAACCTGTGAGCAGGAGTAGTAGATTTATTTGATGTTTTCAGAGAGTTGTCGTTTGGTGAAAGACAACAGCGGAGAGTAAATTGAATGGACCTGTGAGGGCAGTCCGAAATTTTACAGAGTAGGCGCTGACGGATGCCGACCGTTATTGCGGCAACGTATGTTAGTACGGTGAGTGGGCGTTTATACGTCAATTTGGGTGGTACCGCAGAAGTTATCAGCTTTTGTCCCATTAATGGGATGAAAGCTGTTTTTTTATTTGAAAATTGAAAATGGAAAATTGAAAATTTCGGTCGAGAAGATATGTTTGTTTAAACAGAAAACTTTTCTGCCCGACCGTATCAATAACCGCCGTAGGCGGTCGATAAAGTCAGTCGGGAACGGGAGTTTATTAATAGATATATTTTTCTACTCGTCATTCATTATCCATTATCAATTGTCAATTATCAATTAATTATATAGGCAGGTGATATTATGCTTCCAAAGTTTGAAAAGGTAAAAACCTTAGTAGAGGATTATGACGTAATACCGGTGTATAAGGAAATCTACGCCGATGTTGCTACTCCCATAACTCTGCTCCGTAAGATTGCAACAGCATATGACAAGTACTTTCTTCTTGAAAGTATCGAGGGTGGTGAAAAGTGGGCAAGGTATTCCTTTATCGGCTTTAACCCAAAGGCGAAAATTTCATACAAGGACGGCGTAATGACTGTCACCGGCGAGGGTGCGGATACAATCAAAACTTCTGACCCATACGCATATTTACGTGAATATATGAGCCACTACAAAACTCCGAATTTTGAGGATATTCCACCCTTTACAGGTGGACTTGTAGGCTACTACGGATATTCAATGATAGGCGTTGCAGAGCCTGTTTTGAAAATCAAAGGCGGAGATGTTAATGACTTCGACTTAATGCTTTTTGACAAAATCATAGCCTATGACCACCTTCGTGAAAAGATTACCGTCATAGTAAATATGAAAACCTATGACCCTGAAAGGCAATATAAAAAGGCTTGTGATGATATTGAGGAAATCGTAAATATCATAAAAAATGCAAAGCCTGTTGTATGCGATACAGCAGAGGATAAGGTTGAATTTCAATCCAACTTTACAAAAGACGAGTTTTGCAAAATGGTTGAAAAAACAAAGGACTATATCTTTGACGGCGATATTTTCCAATGCGTTGTTTCAAGACGTTTTACAGCAGAGTACAAGCCAAGTCTTTTAAATGCTTACAGAGTTTTGCGTACTACAAATCCGTCACCCTATATGGTGTATATGTGTATTGACGGCGATGAAATTATGTGCGCTTCCCCTGAAACTTTGGTTAAACTCCAAAGCGGTACTCTTAACACATTCCCAATCGCAGGCTCACGTCCTCGAGGAAAAACAAGGGAAGAGGATTTAGCCCTTGAAAGAGAACTTATCAACGATGAAAAGGAACTTGCCGAACACAATATGCTTGTTGATTTAGGCAGAAACGACATAGGCAAAATTTCAAAATTCAATTCCGTAAAGGTTACCGAGTATCAGAAAGTTTTAAGGTTTTCAAAGATAATGCACATTTGCTCTGAAGTTGAGGGAACTATCAAAGACGGTTTAGACGCCTTTGACGCAATCAAGTCGCTTTTACCGGCAGGTACCCTTTCAGGTGCGCCGAAAATAAGAGCCTGTCAGATTATTGAGGAACTTGAAAAAACTCCTCGCGGAGTCTATGGCGGTGCAATCGGTTATATTGATTTTAACGGAAATCTTGACACCTGTATAGCAATCCGTATGGCTGTAAAAAGAGGAGAAAAGGTGTATATCCAAGCCGGTGCCGGAATTGTTGCAGACTCTGTGCCTGAACTTGAATACGAGGAAACTTATAACAAGGCTTTAGCGGTTATGAACTCTATCAAGAACGCAGGGGAGGTTGAGGATTTATGATTTTACTTATAGATAATTACGATAGTTTTACCTACAACCTTTTGCAGTTTTGCGGCAGTATTGAGCCTGACATAAAGGTAGTAAGAAACGACGCAATAACAGTTGATGAAATACGGAAATTAAATCCAAGCCACATTATCCTTTCTCCGGGCCCCGGTTATCCGAAAGACGCAGGAGTTTGCGAAAGTGTAATCAGAGAGTTAAAGGGGGAATATCCCATTTTGGGAGTATGCCTTGGACATCAGGCAATTTGTGAGGTTTTCGGAGCAGAAATCACCCACGCAATAAAGTTGATGCACGGCAAGAAAAGTGACGTTACTGTTGATAATGACTGCAAGATATTTAAGGGTTTGCCAAAGGTTGTCACAGGAGCAAGATACCACAGTTTAATTGCAAAGCGACAGACTGTTCCTGATTGTCTGCTTGTAACCGCAACAGACGATATGGGAGAGATAATGGCGGTAAAACACAAGGACTATGAAATATACGGTTTGCAGTTCCACCCTGAATCGATTTTAACATCGGAGGGTATTACGATGATTAAGAACTTTTTACAGGAGGCAAAGTAAAATGATTACAGAAGCAATAAAAAAATTAGTAGAAAATCAGGATTTAACATATGAGGAAGCAGAAGGCGTAATGGATGAAATGATGAGCGGTAATGCTACTAATTCACAGATTGCCACATTCCTTACAGCCCTGCGAATGAAAGGCGAAACTATTGAGGAGATTACAGCCTGCGCACAGGGTATGCGTGATAAAGCAATTCACATTAACCCTAAAAAAGACGTTTTGGATATTGTGGGTACAGGCGGTGACGGCACAGGTACTTTCAATATTTCCACAACATCTGCCTTTGTAATTTCAGCGGCAGGAGTTCCTGTTGCAAAACACGGCAATCGTTCAATGAGCAGTAAATCAGGGGCGGCGGATTGCCTTGAAAATCTGGGAATTAACATTACAATTTCACCTGAAAAGTCAGCACAAATTCTCGATAAAGCGGATATTTGCTTTATGTTTGCACAGGGTTATCACAGTTCTATGAAATACGTGGGACCTGTCAGAAAAGAAATGGGAATACGCAACGTGTTTAATATTTTAGGGCCTCTTACAAATCCTGCCAATGCAAATATGCAGGTTATGGGAGTGTATTCTGAAAAGTTGGTAGAGCCACTTGCAAAGGTACTTTCAAACCTTGGCGTAAAGAGAGGTATGGTAATTTACGGCTGTGATGGTATGGACGAGGCAACAGTTACCTGCGATACAAAGGTTTGCGAAATTGACAACGGCAAATTTAAGACATACAATGTAAATCCTGAAAAAGTCGGACTGAAAACCTACCCAATGGAGGACTTAATAGGCGGTAACGGTGAGGAAAACGCAGAGATTACACAGCAGATTTTAAAGGGTCAGTTAAAGGGCGCAAAGCGTGACATAGTATTGCTTAATTCCGCAATGGGTATTTATATAGGCGGTAAGGCGCAGTCCATAGAGGAAGGCGTTAAGGTTGCCGCAGAAATCATTGACAGCGGAAAGGCTTTGGCTAAAATGGAAGAATTTGTAAAACTTTCCAATCAGTAATTGGAGGATAATATGATTTTAGAAACTATTGCTCAGGCTAACAGAGAGCGATACGAAAAAATTAAAAAAGCCGTACCCCTTGAAGTAGTAAAGGCACAGGCTGAAAAACTTGACAGTAACACAGGCTTTCCCTTTGAAAAGGCTTTGAAAAAGCAAGGACTTTCCTATATTTGCGAGGTGAAAAAAGCATCTCCGTCAAAGGGCGTAATCGCAGAAAATTTCCCTTATCTTGAAATTGCAAAAGATTACGAAAAGGCAGGGGCAAGTGCAATTTCCTGCCTTACGGAAACAAAGTGGTTTATGGGAAATGACAGGTATCTAAAGGAGATTGCACAGGAAGTATCAATCCCTGTACTGCGAAAAGATTTTACTGTTGACGTCTATCAGATTTTTGAAGCAAAGGTGCTTGGCGCGTCTGCCGTGCTTTTAATCTGCACTATCCTTGATGAAAAAACAATTTCACAGTGGATACAGATATGCGACAGTTTGGGTTTATCTGCTTTAGTTGAGGCTCACACGGAACAGGAAGTTGAAACAGCCCTCAAAGCAGGAGCAAGAATTATCGGCGTTAATAACAGAAACTTAAAGGATTTTACTGTTGACATAAACACTTGCAAAAGGCTTCGAAAAAAAGTACCTGAGGATATTATCTTTGTAGGTGAAAGCGGTATTTCCACTGCCGAGGATATTAAGTCATTAAAGGAAAACAAGGTTGACGCTGTTTTAATCGGTGAAACACTAATGCGTTCAAAAGACAAAACAGAGGCACTTTGCAAACTTAATGGTGGTAGTCTAATATGAGCAGGATAAAAATTTGCGGTATGCAAAGGCTTCAGGATATAGAAATCGTCAACGAATTTATGCCTGATTACGTGGGATTTATTATGAGTACCCAAAACAAATTCCGCAGACAGGTTGCAGTAAAAACTGCAAGGGAATTATCGGAAAAACTTAACCCTGATATAAAGGCTGTGGGTGTGTTTGTGGATGAGCCTATGGAATTTATTGCGGACATTTGCAAACGTGGGATTATAAATTTAGTACAACTCCACGGTCACGAGGACAGGGAATATATAAACAGCCTTGCAAAATCTGTAAAAATCCCTATAATAAAAGCAGTTCACGTAGAAAACTCACAGCAGATAACAGATGCAGAAAATTTAGACTGCGATTATTTGTTGCTTGATACTGCATACAAGGACAAAATCGGCGGCGGAGGACAGAAGTTTAATTGGGATTTAATACCGAAAAATCTTTCAAAGCCATATTTCCTTGCAGGTGGGTTAAGTGCAGAAAATATTGCACAGGCTATAAAAACCATAAACCCATATGCAGTAGATTTAAGTTCATCTGTTGAAACAGAGGGATATAAAGACAGAGAAAAAGTCAGAAAAGTTATTGATATAGTTAGGAGAGTATAAAATGTCAAAAGGAAAATTCGGTATTCACGGAGGACAGTTTATTCCGGAAACTTTAATGAACGCAGTAATCGAACTTGAAAAAGCATACGATTACTACAAAAATGATCCTCAGTTTATTGAGGAAGTTAAAACATTAATGAGAGAATATGCCGGCAGACCCTCTTTGCTTTACTATGCGGAGAAAATGACAAAGGATTTAGGCGGTGCAAAGATTTACCTGAAACGTGAGGACTTAAACCACACAGGTTCTCACAAGATAAATAACTGTCTGGGTCAGATTTTACTTGCCAAGAAAATGGGCAAAAAGCGTGTAATCGCAGAAACAGGCGCAGGTCAGCACGGTGTTGCAACAGCAACGGTTGCGGCTTTGCTTGGTATGGAATGTGACATTTATATGGGCAAGGTTGACACGGAACGTCAGGCATTGAACTGCTACAGAATGGAACTTTTAGGAGCAAAGGTGCATCCTGTTACAACAGGCACACAGACTTTAAAAGACGCAGTAAACGAGGCTTTAAGAGAGTGGACAACAAGAGTTGAGGACACTCACTATGTTTTAGGCTCTGTTATGGGGCCGCATCCTTTCCCGACTATCGTAAGGGATTTTCAATCGGTCATAGGTAAAGAGGTTAAGGAGGAAATGCTGAAAAAAGAGGGCAGACTTCCTGATATCTGTATGGCTTGTGTAGGCGGCGGAAGTAACGCAATGGGACTTTTTTATGACTTTATTGAGGATAAGGACGTTCAACTAATCGGCTGTGAGGCGGCAGGTAAAGGTGTAGATACAGAGGAAAATGCCGCTACAGTAGCAAACGGCGGACTTGGAATTTTCCACGGAATGAAGTCATATTTTATTCAGGATAAGTACGGACAAATTGCTCCTGTATACTCAATTTCCGCAGGACTTGACTATCCGGGTGTAGGCCCTGAACACGCAAATTTACACGATATGGGCAGAGCAAGTTATGTGCCTGTAACTGACGACGAGGCTGTGGCGGCTTTTGAATACCTTTCAAGAACAGAGGGTATTATCCCTGCTATCGAAAGTTCCCACGCAGTTGCTCATTGTATGAAAATTGCACCTAAAATGGATAAGGATAAGATTATTGTTATATGTCTTTCAGGACGTGGCGACAAGGACGTTGCCGCTATTGCAAGATACAGGGGGGTACAGATTTATGATTAATGTAAATAATGCATTTGATAAGGGAAAAGCCTTTATCGCCTTTTTAACAGCAGGTGACCCAAACCTTGAAACCACCGCAAAACTTTTGCCTGAAATAGCAAACGCAGGGGCGGATTTAATTGAAATCGGTATTCCTTTTTCCGACCCTGTTGCAGAGGGCGTTGTAATTCAGGACGCAGATATGCGCGCATTAGCGTCAGGTACAACAACCGACAAGATTTTTGATATGGTGGAAAAAGTTGCACCAAGTTGCAGTTCGGCTCTTGCTTTTATGACCTACATAAACGTAATTTACGTTTACGGTGTTGAAAAGTTTATTAAAAGATGTTCAGAGATAGGGGTTTCCGCAGTTATCGTTCCTGACGTTCCCTTTGAGGAAAGAGAGGAACTTACCCCAATTTGCGATAAGTACGGAGTTAATTTCATTTCCTTTATTGCTCCTACTTCAAGAGAGAGAATACAGATGATTGCAAAAGAGGCGAAAGGCTTTTTGTACTGCGTATCTTCTCTTGGTGTAACAGGTGTACGTTCCCAAATTACCACAAACGTAGGGGAAATGATTGCCCTTGCAAAAGAGGTTACAGACGTTCCCTGTGCAGTAGGATTCGGCATTTCCACTCCACAGCAGGCAAAGAAAATGGCGGAGGTTTCCGATGGTGTAATCGTAGGCTCGGCTATTGTAAAAATTATTGCAGAGTACGGCGAAAACTGTGTGCCTTACGTTGTGGATTACGTTAAGTCAATGAAGGATGCAATAAGATGAACGACCTTGATAAACTGAAAAAGATAATTGAGGAAAGCGATAACATAGTTTTTTTCGGCGGTGCAGGGGTGTCAACGGAAAGCGGTATTCCTGATTTCAGAAGTGTTGACGGACTGTATAATCAGAAATACGATTATCCTCCTGAGGAGATTTTAAGCCACCACTTTTTTGTGAATAATTGCAGGGAGTTTTACCGCTACTATAAGGATAAAATGCTTGAACTTGATGTAAAGCCCAATACCGCCCACAAAGTTTTGGCAAAACTTGAAGAAATGGGAAAACTAAAGGCGGTTGTTACCCAGAACATTGACGGACTTCACCAAGCCGCAGGCAGTAAAATTGTCTATGAACTACACGGCTCTGTTCACAGAAATTACTGCACGAAATGTCACAAATTCTTTGACGCTCACTATATTAAAAACAGTAATGATATTCCTCTTTGTGACAAGTGCGGTGCTGTTGTAAAGCCTGATGTAGTATTGTACGAAGAAGGTCTTGAGGATAACACGGTTGTGGGCGCAGTAAATGCAATAAGAAATGCAGACGTGCTGATAGTTGCCGGTACAAGCCTTACTGTATATCCTGCGGCAGGAATGATAAGGTACTATACAGGGGATAAACTTGTTTTGATAAATCGTGACAAAACTCCTATGGATAATTTGGCGACATTGATTTTCCACGAGAATGTGGGAGAATTATTAGGTAAAATAATTTGATAAATAAAACTGTAGAAATGGGAAAAACTCATTTTTACAGTTTTTGTTTTGTGTAATTTTTTATTTTATTGACAAGAATATAATCAAAGATTATAATGAAATTACTAAAGGGCAAAGGAGAATTGCTATGAAAACAAGTAAAGTATTAATCGCGATTTTATCTATACTGATTGTTGGCTGTATGTTTACATCCTGTTTTGGAAACACACAGGAAAACAATCAGACAACCGAAACTCAAACAGAAGCACAGACAAAACCCAAGACAGCCACCCAAGCTGAAACTACTGTTGCTACAGAATCCGCAACAGAAGTTACATTAGCTTCAAACGTAATTAAAACAAATCTATATAATATAACAGTGCCTTTGGATTGGGAGGACGACTATCACTACGATATTACAAGCGGTGAAAAGGGCGGTTATGCAGTTAACTTCTATGAGGAGGACTTGTATGAGGAGCGAATTGGAGGATTTTTGTTTGGCGTAGATTTAATTCCTGACGGAAGCGAAATAGCGTATCCCTCATATAAACTATTGGGCACAGTTGAGGTTGACCAAAAGGACAAGTATTCGGTAGTAGTTTATTACGCAACAGACGTGCAGTTTGACGAGGACAGTGCAGATGACTATTTTGAAATGCAAAAAGCAGAGCCTGAGATTTTAGAGTCAATTAAGTGGAACGATAATTGCAAGTTTACAAAAAACGATACACCGCAACTTTAATGCTAAATATAGGAGAGCCTATCACGAAAGATGTGATAGGCTCATTTTATATTATATTTATTCAGGTTGTAAAAGTGATTTTTGAATTGTCGTTACATCTCTTATATCAACAACATCGTTTTCATTGAAGTCCGCATTTGCCTTTGCTCTGTTGGAGAAAGCAACTAATTCTACAAGATATTTCTGAATTGCAGTAGCATCCTTAATGTCAACAGATAAGTCCTCGTTAACGTCACCAAGTTCATAGAAAGCAACATAGAATTTATCGTTTTTTAATGTGATAGTAACCTTTGTGTCCTCTGTAGGTGTGCAACCGGCGTTGTTGTGGATTCCCTCTTTATGAACGTACTTCAATGTAACCTCATCTGTTAAATCAGGGTCATAGTAGGTGTTGTTGCTGTCAACAATTTTGAACTTGTAGTATGTGTCAGCCTTGAAAGTAATGTCAATGTAATATGTGCCGTCGCCATTGTCCTTTAATTGATAGTTTTTATCCTTAACAATCCAACCGCCAAAACCGTCACCCTGAATGAAGTAATCTATTTCCGGTTCAGGCTCTGTGGAAGTAGGGTTAGTGGGAGTTGTTATAATCTCGCTGTTGTAATAATCGCTTATCCAATTTGCCCTTGCCTCTGTCCAATCGTACAGGTGCTGAACTTCACCGCTGTAGTCCTTAGAGTATCTTGCAGTCAGTCCGGAATTGTTGTTACTGCAATACCATGCAAAATCCCACATAATGTAGTTGTTATATGTGGATTTGCCGATGCTGTCTGCGTATTGATTTATACTCTTTAATTTGCCCATATTAGGAGTACCGCCGTTGAGCAGAATGTTAATTGCCGGTACAAATTTATCTTGCCAAATTTCTTTGCAAACGTCCTCAAAGGTTTTGCCCTCTGAAGTTTTACCGCTTGTGGTAAAAGCCTTGCCGTAAGGGTTTACTGTTCTGTTGAAGGTTGCAAGTCTTGTGGTCCAACCTTTGTAGTTGCAGGTGGAAGTACTGCAACCGTCACGAGTGCAGTCAACTGCACCTAACATAGAGTCGCAGTCCCACAAAGGACTTGCATAGAATTTCTTTTCCTGTGCATTGTATGTAAAGTATGTGCTTGTGTAACCGCCGTCACAGTTCTTGCCGAAGTCCTGTAGCAGATACATTGTTGCAAGACTGTTTATATCGCAAATATTCTCCAGGTCAGCCATAGTGCCGTTGTATAAAGCGTCCTCAAGTTTTTGGTAGGTTTCCTTTATGTAGTTGTATTTAGGCACCATTGTCTGATCCCCTTCGTTGTAGCCGTCAAGGTCAGGAGATTTGCATACTACCACATATTTTTTATTGGTTTTGAAGTAAACGTCATTTGCGTAGTTCCATACGTCAACCTCAACTGTAAAGTTAAAGTCGCTGTCCTGTGTATCCGAAGTATCCTGTAGGGCAATCATTGAGTTCTTGCCCAAGTCAACCTTTTGTGTAGATAAATAGCAACCGCGGTAAATGCCGTTTACATAGAAGTCAACAAAACTTGATTTAGGAGCATAGAGAGAGCCAACCTCGTCAGCAAAGTCATACATAATTTTATTTCTCAACAAGGTAGAATCCTTTGCATTTGAAATCAGAGAGAACTTTTTGGAAGTAACGCTGCCTATAGTAGTAGAAGCTTTGAATGTTACATTAAAAGGCTTTTTATCGCTGTATGTCCAGTTTGTGTTACCTCTGCCTTTGATTTTCTTTAGGGTAGTGTTTTCAATACCCTTTGAGCCTGTGATTGCACAGCCTGAACCTGATACGGAGTTTTCCTTGTTTTCCGTAAGGAAAGAGTAAAAGTCGGTGTTTACGGTGTTGCCGTCACAGTCAACGTAACTGTTTGTAATGTCGTTAATATAAATTGACGATTCCGTATCGCTTTTGTAAATCTCCAATGTGTATTCAGTTGCGCCACGGGTTACGGTTATAGGCTCACCCTCAATATAGCCTACAATTTCCGCAGTTTGAGGTTTAATTTCAGTGCCGTTTACAAAAACGCTTTCGCTGTAATTGTTGTAAAGTTCAACTTGTGTGTCAGAGGAAATTGCAGGTAAAAACAGGTACTTTACATTTGTTTTAGCATTAATTCCTGCAAAATTCTCCCACTTTTGCCAAGCCTCTTTACTGTCGCTGCCTACGTTTCCGTGTGCAAAAATTCCGCTGTTATCTCCTGCAAAGTAGGGGTAAGCGTCTGCATTTACAGTTGCCGTTTCCTCAACTGCATTTGCAACAATTCCTAAAGATAAAATTATTGAAATACATAAAAACAGGGATATAATTTTTTTACTGTAATTGAATTTCATAACAATAACCTGCCTATACTTATATTGTTGCGCATATTACACAGTTTCAGTATAATCTATTCCAAAAATTCCGTCAATATATTTTACTTAATTTCATATAATTATCACAATTTGGGTATATTATTTTTTAGCAAATTGCTTTACCATATTTTGGTCTTAAATACACAGCACTTTTGTTACAGGAGGCACTAAATGTTAAGTTTAAAGAACATAACAAAGGACTACCGGGTAGGTACAAATACTGTACGAGCCTTGCGCGGAGTAAGTATTGATTTTCGTGAAAATGAGTTTGTATCAATACTGGGTCAGTCCGGTTGCGGTAAAACAACTCTGCTTAATATCATCGGAGGACTTGACCAATATACAGATGGTGACCTTGTAATTAACGGAAAATCCACAAAGGATTTTAAAGATAAAGATTGGGATACCTACCGCAACCACAGCATCGGTTTTGTATTCCAGAGTTACAACCTTATTGCCCATCAATCGGTGCTTTCAAATGTAGAACTTGCCCTTACCTTAACAGGTGTGTCAAAGTCCGAGAGAAAGAAACGTGCCGTTGAGGCTTTGGAAAAGGTGGGTCTTGGAGATCAACTTAATAAAAAACCAAACCAGATGTCCGGCGGACAGATGCAGAGAGTTGCAATAGCCAGGGCCCTTGTAAACAACCCTGATATTTTACTTGCAGATGAGCCTACAGGTGCGTTGGATTCTGAAACCAGCGTTCAGATTATGGAACTTTTAAAGGAAGTTTCAAAGGACAGGCTTGTTATTATGGTAACTCACAATCCTGAACTTGCTCAAAAGTATTCTACAAGAATTATCAATCTCCTTGACGGTGTAGTTACAAATGACAGTATGCCCTATGCAGATGAAACACCGAAAGTTCCAAAGAAAACTCCAAAGAAAACTCCAAAGAAAAAGAAAGAAAAAAATACCTCAATGTCCTTCTTAACTGCATTAGGATTGAGTTTTAACAACCTTAGAACAAAGAAAACAAGAACATTCCTTGTGTCCTTTGCAGGTTCAATCGGCATTATCGGAATTGCGCTGATTTTATCTTTGTCAAACGGTATTCAACTGTATATCCAAGGCGTTCAGCAGGAAACTCTGACGTCCTATCCAATCAGCATTATGGACGAAACAAACGATATGAGCAGTATGATGTCTGCTTTTATTGATTTGAACACAGAAAACACGGATACCCTTGATAATGCAACAAAGTCCAATAATATTATGACTGATGTTCTTGACGCTATGGTAGGCGGTACAACGGAAAATAACCTTGAATCATTTAAAAAGTACATTGAAAGTGATAAATGTGATATTTACGATTATGTATCCGATATTACTTACGAGTACAGCACTCCAATGCATATTTACCGCGCCAATACAAAGGACGGCTTGAAACAGGTAAATCCTTCAACACTTTACTCCGATTTAGGCTTTAATACTTCTCCTACAACCGAGCAAAGCGTAGTAAGTTTCGGACAGGGTCAAATGGGTGAAACTAACGTGTGGACGCAACTTTCCGCAAATGATAACGCATTAGACGCAAGTTTTACAGTTGAAAGGGGCAGATTGCCGAAAAAATACAACGAGGTAGTTATTATCCTTGACAAAAACGGTGAGATAAGCGACTACACCCTTTACAGTTTGGGCTTAATGAATCAGGATAAGTTAATTGATAATCTGAAAAAATCTGTTGCCGGTAAGAAAACAGAAAAGATTGGCGAAAAAGTTTTGTCCTATGATAAACTGATGAATCAAAAGTATAAACTGTTAATCAACACAGATTACTACAGCAAAAATTCTGACGGAACATGGGAGAGTCACGCTGAGGATAATCCCTATATTATAAACAAGTTGAAAGATTCATTAAAACTAAAGGTTGTAGGTATTGTAAAATCGGCAGATTCTAATACTGCTGTCAGTCAATACGGCGGTGTAGGTTACAGAACGGATTTAACAAAATATCTTGTAGATAAGGTAAACGAAAGTGAAATCGTAAAGTGGCAAAAAGATAACAAGGACACCGATGTATTTACAGGCATTGATTTTCCGAAAGAGGACGAAGAGGAAAAACCTATAACAATAGAGGACGTTTATGCATATATCGGTACTCTGGATATGGCTTCTCAACAGCAGTACACAGCATATATACAGCAGATGCAAATGGGCGGTATGACCGACGATGAAATCGCAAAAGCCTTTGGCGATTCTATCAAGAAAAGCACAACAACCGAAAACACCTACGAGGGCAACCTTGAAACTTTAGGCGTTGCAGATTTAGACTCTCCATCGAATATAAACATTTATCCTCTTGATTTTGAAAGCAAGGACGATATTGAGAAAATTATCAGAAAGTATAACAACAAGGTAAAAGAGGCGGATAAAATCAGTTATACCGATTATATCGGACTTATGATGAAATCCGTTACAACAATGATTAACGCAATCAGTTATGTGCTTATCGGATTTGTATCAATTTCTCTGATTGTATCTTCCATTATGATTGGCATTATCACATATATTTCCGTACTTGAGCGTACCAAGGAAATCGGTATTCTCCGTGCTATCGGTGCAAGAAAACGTGATATAAGCCGAGTGTTCAACGCAGAAACCTTGATTATCGGCTTTGTGTCAGGATTGCTGGGAATAGGTGTTACTGTGCTTTTGAATGTTCCCATTAATATTGTTGTGGAAAATATGACAGAGGTGGCGGATGTTGCTATGTTGCCTTGGGTTGCAGGAGTGGTGCTTATTGTAATCAGTATGGTGCTGACCTTTGTAGCCGGACTGGTTCCTGCAAGAATCGCCGCTAAAAAAGACCCTGTAATCGCACTGAGAAATGAATAAAAAGCTGAGTATCAAAATCAAACTTAATGCTAAATTTCTAAGGCATAAAAACTGTTGTGACGAGAATGGTAATCTCACATACAAAACATTTATGTTATGAAAATCGGCATACACACTACCTTTGTAATAATGTAACAGGTAAGGTGTATGCCGTTTTTTGTTGTGTTTTTATGCCGTAAATCCCACTAACCACTTGTATGCTTGGGGAAAATATTCCGACCATGCAGCTTCGTTATGATCTTTTGCGGTATCTATAAGTTTATTAAGTTTATCTTTAGGAAAACTGTTTTCTGACATTTTATTGTAAACCAAATCTACATAAGGAATTGTATCTTTCTCCATTTGGTTCTCTCCGCCGGTATAAAGAAAAACTTTCGGATCAACTCAAGTATAGAAAAAACATTTTTTGTGTCAAGTAATATATAACAAAAACTCCTTCGATTCGAATACTTTATTATTAACCTTGACAGATAAAATTAATATCACTATAATTTAAATGGAATATAAATTTCCGCAAAAAAAACTATTAGTGAGGATTAAAAATGCTTAATATGACAAAAAGATTGATAAGCGTATTTTTGATTGTTTCTATTGTCTTCTCTTGCTTTGTATTAAATGTACAAGCGGCTGAAAGAGAGGAAGTTTCTTCCGGTATCACCTACCTCTTCGGTGATGTTGATAATGACAATTCAATAACAATTAAAGATTCTACTGCCATTCAAAAGTATCTTGTAGGATTACAAAATTTTAATGAAGTATCAAAACACATCTCCGATGTTGATAATTCCGGTGATATAGATATTAGAGATGTTACGCAGATTCAAAAGTATGTTGCAAACCTGATAGATGAATTTCCGGCAGGTGAATACTACACTATCGGCAATACAGATTGGCGTACATCTACAATAAGTTATGAGATTTTTGTCCGTAGTTTCTGCGATAGTGACGGGGACGGAATCGGCGATTTCAGAGGTATTGCTTCAAAGGCTTCTTATCTCAAGGACCTTAATGTGGGTTGTGTATGGCTTATGCCCATTCATGAATCCCCCTCGTACCACGGCTATGATGTAATTGATTACTATTCAACTAATGAGGATTACGGCACAATAGATGATTTTAAATATATGCTGGATGTACTGCATCAGAATGATATAAAAGTTCTGATAGATTTTGTTGCAAACCATTCTTCATCACAAAACAAGTGGTTTATTGACGCTTTAAGCAATCCCGACAGTCCCTATGCTGATTATTACGAATTTACGGATGAACCGGATTCAACTTCAGGCTGGAGATATAACGAAAAGTACGATAAATATTACAGAGGTAATTTTTCAGAGGGTATGCCTGACCTAAACTTCAAAAACAAAGCCGTATGGACAGAAATGAAAAATGCTGCCGGATACTGGCTTGATACGGGAGTTGACGGATTCAGACTTGACGCTTCAATGCATATTGATCCGGATTGGTCGATTACCCACGCATGGTGGCAAGATTTTGAAAGCTATGTAAAGTCAAAAAATCCTGAGGCATTTGTTGTAGGTGAAAACTGGACAACGGATACAGATGCTGTTGCCTCCTTTTTTGCCGATATGGATTCTTCATTTGATTTCCCACTTCAGGATCAGATGATGAAACTTGCAGGAGGTCAGCAACTAAATATTGTGGGCTTTGTAAACAGGGAATTAAAAAAACAAGAAGCCTATGCAAATAATACTCCAAATGTTCCAAAAACATCTGTAATGACAACATTTTTAAATAACCACGATCAAAAAAGAACCGTTTCCACTCTCGGCTCGGTTGAGAAAGCAAAACTTGCCGCCGCAATTCAGTTCACACTGCCGGGTATGCCGTTTATTTATTACGGAGAGGAGTTTGGACAGCAGAGTAACTATAATGACCCGAACAAACGAGAGCCTATGGACTGGTACGCTTCCGCAAAAGGTGAAGGTATGTGTGTTCTTGACGAAGAGTTCTTTGGTGTGCCTTCACTATACACTATAGCAAATGACGGTATTTCCTTGGAAGAAGAAATTAATGACGAAAACAGTATATACAACTATTACAAAAAACTTACTCAGCTCCGCACGGATTATCCTATCTTCTTTGACGGTAATTATTTTGCAATAGAATCTAAAAGTTTGAATTGTTATACTGTTACTGATGAAAATTATCCTTACGGTATGTTTGTTGCGCATAATGTAACAGGAAGTAGACTAGAATTAAATACATTATATGATTTTACCGATTTGCTGAGTGGAAAAAGTTATAAGAAAGGCGATGCTGTTACAATTGCTCCTTACACAACAATCGTTGCAAAATATGACGGAGCAGATAAAAAGTTTTCGCTGTTCAAAGAAATACAAAGCAAGGATATTCCTGTTACATTTAATGTAACAATACCGGAAAAATTGCCGGAGGGTGCAAATGTAAGTATTGGTACTAATCTGAACGGTTGGAACCCTGCAGATACCGATTGGTTTATGAAAAAAATAGATGACCTTCACTATCAATTAACCGTAACTTTGGACTCTACTTATGTGAATGAATCTTTTGAATATAAATATACAGTACAAATTGACGGTCAGAACAATGTATGGGCTTATACCGAGGGTGATGCAAACGGTAAGGATATAGGTAACCGTTATTATGCAATAGATTATGAGGATAATGTAATAAATGATACGGTATTATCATTTTTACGAATGTAGATTTTTAATATTTTTACAAGATGCATAATTGTTTTTCAATCACTGACAATTTTGACAATAAATTGAAGTTTACTATCAAACAAGAAAGCGTGCGCACCATATGCGTGCGCTTTCTTTAGCCATCGCTCGCGCACACGCAGGGCGCAACTGAGCGGGCAATAAAAAATCGCCCTGTGTAAAAGCAGGGCGATTTTATTTAAAGCATATTCTTTTTTTTCAGTATCAGTAAGGTTACAATGCAGATTGCTATAGTGCCGATTGAAATAAGTCCGAATCCGTAAACATTGTTTGCAAACTCCATAGGCACGTTCATTCCGAAAAATCCTGATATAATAGTAGGAATAGCCATTACAAGTGTGATGGATGTAAGGTATTTGATTACGTTGTTCAATCGGCTGTCCATTACCGCAGATACAAGTTCTCGTGTAGAATCGATAATGTTACGGTAAATGTTCGTCATTTCAATAGCCTGATTGTTTTCAATCATTGTGTCCTCAATAAGTTCCTCGTCCTCCGGAAATTGGTTTAGCCTTTTCAGTCGCACGATTACCATATTGTTTGCACGTAGTGAAGTTTCAAAATATACAAGAGAAGTTTCAAGTTCGTGGAGTGAAATTATGTCCACGTCCTTTGTTGTCTTTCCTGCATTTGTCTCAACTGCCGTTCTCCTTTTATCAATAGCACGAAGGTCATACAGGTATATTCTTGTAATACAGTAGAGCATATGATAAACAAAACGCATTTTCTTGCGAGTTGAGAAGTTGCGCATTTTAAACCTTAAGTTGCGTTCAAAGAACTCAATCTCCTCACGGCAAACGGTAATAACTGCGTCTTCGGTTATGATAATACCCATAGGAATAGTGGTGTAGTACTGTTCCTCGTTTCTCTCCTCGGTAATGGGAACGTCCACAAGGATAAGGGTGTAATCGTCCTCCACCTCAATACGGGAACTTTCCTCGTCGTCAAGTGCGGCTACAACGTCGCTGTAGTCAATATTGTAGTGGTCAACAATCTGCTGGTTTTCTTCGGCGTCAGGCTTGGTAAGTTTTATCCAGACACCCGGTTGGAATTCCTTTACCTCGTTAAGCACACCGTTTTCTGTTCTGTAGATATTCAGCATTTTAACCACCTCATTTCGTATTTTGAAAGAGCAAACTGTATTTAGACTAATTTGCTGTAAATTATATTTTACTACATTTTTCAACAATAATCTATAGTGAATTGTAAATAAATGTACCTTTGCAAAAAATAAATTTTTATAGGAATATTCAAATATCAGTTTATTTCAACAACACAAACTTCAGGGGGATTGTTAAGCCTGGGTATGCCGATGCTGTTTCCAAGACCGCTTGTGATTATCATTTCAACGGTGCCTGAACTATAATAACCCATATCGTATTCAGGAAACCAGCCTTGATTAGGTGCAATTAATCCTCCTGCCAAGGGCAATCTGACAAGTCCGCCGTGAGTATGACCGCAAAGCATCAGGTCAATATTTTTGTCCTTTAATCCCCAAAAATAAACTTCAGGTTGATGAGTTAAAAGAATGGAGTAATTTTCCTTTTCCTGCTCAATAAAACTGTCTAAAAAGTGCCTTGCAGGGTTGTCATAATCAGGGGCTTCATATTCATAATATGGGTAGTCAGTCAGTCCGCCTATAGTAATTATTTCTTTGCTCTGTGTCTTGAAAGTAACCATTTCATTGTCCAAAAAAGTCACTCCGCTTGACTTAATTTCCTCAATCAATTTGTCATATTCGCCGTAAGTTTTTTCGTGATTACCCAAAACATAATAAACAGGAGCAATCTTGCAAAGTTGCGGTAACAGTTTTATAACAGGCTCTCTTGAGTCGTTTTCGTCAGTTACCATATCTCCGTCAACTGCAATAAATTCAGGATTTTGCTCCCTTATTTTATTTACAAGGTCAATATTATTTTCACCGAATTGTTTGTTGTGTAAATCGGAAATCAGCACAAACTTTACGCTGTTATTAAGTTTATCGGTGTTAATGTTATAGGTGTTCACCGTCAGCACATTGGCGGAATACCAAATATTTACACCGAATAGTATTAAAAGTACAGCAATTATAATGCCAAAAGTAATGAGAAATTTTTTCATAATAAAACCTTACTTATCATTATCTGTAGTTATTATAAATAAATATTTAATATTATTCAATAGTAATTATTTATAATTCTGAATTAGAATAATAATTAGTTGTCGGCATACAAAATAAACAAATATGTTTGATAATATAGACAATTATAATTTATTTTCTAATTTAGAAATAAAACCCCTTCCTTATTATTGACAATATACACAAAATGATATATAATTGACTAAAGTATATTATAAATTAACAATTATGTCATATTTTAGGGGATTTTATGAAAATGAGAAAACTGAATGCAAGAAAAATTCTTCTTGCCTTAGCAGACGTTTTTATAATTGTTATAGGCACAATTATTACGAATCAGATATTCGGAATATTTGCACCTGCATATTCGCAACCGTTCAAAGGACTTTTGTATATTATGGGTGCTGACGCAGTAATGTGTCTGCTTGTTCAGTATGCAATCGGTACCTATTCAAAAGCGTGGCGTTATTTCAGAATACGCGATTACGTTTCCTGCAGTATCGGTGTTTTTATAGGACAGTTTTTGGCGATTGTCCTGTTCTATGCATTCGGTAAGGACGTTTCTAAATTTTTTTTCCTTGTAAACTTCCTTATTATTTTAACCGGAACACTGTTATTTAGGTTGATTTTCAGAAAAGCCTTTTTGGATTTAACCGAAGCAGGCAGTCTTGAAGATACACAAAGAACTCTTATTGTAGGTGCAGGTCATGCTGCTTCTATGATATTAGAGGAACTTGAAGGTGCAAAATACGACAGCAACAACCCTTGGAAAAACATTTTGCCTATAGCCCTTGTAGATGACGATAGTACAAAAATACACACAAAAGTACACGGAGTAAGAGTTTTAGGCTCTACAAACGAAATCGAGGAAATAGTAAAGTCCTGTGGCATTACGCAAATACTTATTGCAATCCCCTCTTGCGGTGAAGAGGACAGACGCAGAATTATTGACATCTGCTCAAAAACAGAGTGTAAAATCAAAGTTATTCCGTACCTTGGAGATTTGCTTTTTGATGATGACCATTCAAAGTTAATTTCCCAGGTTCAGGATATTAAAATTGAGGATCTGCTTGGCAGAGAGCCAATTAAATTTGATAATAAAAAGATTGAAAAGTTAATCGAAAACAAAGTTTGTCTTGTTACCGGCGGCGGTGGTTCAATAGGTTCTGAACTTGTGCGTCAGATTGCAAAGTATCACCCAAAGCAGGTTATAATTGTTGATATTTACGAGAATAACGCATACGATATTCAACAGGAACTGCTCCTTGAATACGGCAGTGAGTTAAACCTCGTTACCTTAATTTCATCTGTCCGTGACTATGACAAGATGGACTTAATATTCAAAACTTACAGACCTAACCTTGTGTTCCACGCAGCCGCTCACAAGCACGTTCCGCTAATGGAAACCGTGCCGGAGGAGGCTGTTAAGAATAACATTTTCGGCACATTTAATGTTGCCACTTTGGCTGAGTTTTATAATGTAGATAAGTTTGTTATGATTTCAACAGACAAGGCGGTAAATCCTACAAATGTAATGGGATGCACAAAGCGTGTTTGTGAAATGATAGTTCAGTATAAGGCTCAGCACAGCACTCATACGGAATTTGTATCCACACGTTTCGGTAATGTTCTCGGCTCTAACGGTTCGGTTATACCTCTGTTCCGCAGACAGATTGAAAGCGGAAAGCCTGTAACCGTAACTCACCCTGATATTATCCGCTACTTTATGACAATTCCCGAGGCGGTGTCACTTGTGCTTGAAGCAGGCGCTATGGCAAAGGGCGGAGAAATCTTTGTCCTTGATATGGGTGCGCCTGTAAAGATTACTACACTTGCAGAAAATCTGATTCGTATGTACGGCAAAGTTCCTTACAAAGATGTTGAAATTAAGTTTACCGGACTTCGTCCCGGCGAAAAACTTTTCGAGGAACTTTTAATGAGCGAGGAAGGCCTAAAGGAAACTGAAAACAAAAAGATTTTCATAGGAAATCAAATTGAAATTAACACCGAGGAACTTCTTGCAAAACTTGAGAAAATTCAGGAATATGCAGATAAAAACGAAAGCGAAAAAATCGTAGAAATGTTGGCAGATATTGTGCCTACATTTAATCATCAACCAAACAAATAATTTTTATTAATCGGAGGACTTATACAATGTGCGGTATTGTTGGATATGTTGGACCACGTGATTGCAGTGATGTGCTTGTAAGCGCTTTACAAAAACTTGAGTATCGTGGCTACGACTCCGCAGGTATTGCTGTGTTTGATGAAAATGATGTTATCACCACAGTAAAAACAGAAGGTAAATTACAGAATTTAAGAGATAAACTTCAGGTTGTGGGAAAACCACAGGGACACGTAGGTATCGGCCATACAAGATGGGCAACTCACGGCGAACCCTCTGACGTAAATTCACACCCCCACAGCGGTGCAAGAGTTACAATAGTACATAACGGTATTATTGAAAATTATCAGGAAATCAAAAGTTTCCTAACAGGCAAGGGCAGAGAATTTCTTTCAGAAACAGATACAGAGGTTGTAGCACAACTGCTTGACTTTTACTATGACGGCGACCCTATTAAAACTATCGACAGAGTAATGGGTGAGGTTGTAGGTTCCTTTGCTTTGGGAATTATGTTCAAGGATTTTCCGGACAGAATTTTTGCTGTCCGCAGAGAAAGTCCGCTGATCGTTGGTATTGCTGACGGTGAGGCTTTTATCGCATCTGACGTTCCTGCAATTTTACAGTACACAAAGGACTACTACCTTTTAGAGCATGACGAAATTGCAACCCTTACAAATGAGGGAGTTTCCTTTGTTGACAAATACTTAAATCCTATTGAAAAAGAATTGAAAACCGCCGACTGGGATCAGGAGGCTGCCGAAAAAGGCGGTTATCCTCACTTTATGATTAAAGAAATCAACGAACAGCCGGAGGCTATCAGAACAACAATTATGCCGAGAATCAAGGACAATCTACCTAACCTTGGGGAATGTGGCATAACGCTTGAAATGCTGAAAGGCTTTAAGTCTGTTACAATAGTAGCCTGTGGTACTGCTATGCACGCAGGAATGGTGGGCAAGTATGTAATTGAGGATTTGGCACGAATCCCTGTAAACGTTGATATTGCGTCAGAGTTCAGATACAGAAACCCAATCATAGGAGATGGGGATTTGGTAATTATCATTTCCCAATCAGGGGAAACTGCCGACTCACTTGCGGCTTTACGTCTTGCAAAGCAAAAGGGTGCAAAAATTCTTGCTATCGTTAATGCAAAGGGCAGTTCAATCGCCCGTGAGGCGGATATGCTTATTTATACACTTGCAGGCCCTGAAATTGCCGTAGCATCAACAAAGGCTTATATTACTCAGATTTCAGTGATGTATCTGTTTGCCTTTGAACTTGCTTTGGCTAATGGTAATATTTCCGAAGCGGAATGTAAGCAGTTAACCGAGTCATTACAGAAAATGCCTGAAGCGGTAAAATATGTAATTGATAACACAAACGAAGTTTGCAAAAAGGTAGGCTCAAAGTTGATTACCGCAGACAGCCTTCTGTATATCGGCAGAGGTCTTGACTATGCTCTGTCAATGGAAGGCTCACTAAAGTTAAAGGAAGTATCATATATCCACTCCGAGTCATATGCAGCAGGTGAATTAAAGCACGGTACAATTTCTTTAATTGAGGACGGTATGCCTGTAATTGCCGTTGCTACTCAAACGGACTTAATCGAAAAGACAATCTCAAACGTAGTAGAGGTTAAATCACGTGGGGCAAATGTTATTCTCGTATGTACCGAGGCTTGTTCACAGAAGTTGAAAGAGGGAATTGCAAACTACAAAATTGTTATTCCTAACACTCACGAACTGTTAATGCCTATTACAGCGGTAGTACCTTTACAGATTCTTGCCTATTACACAGCAATTCATAAGGGTAACGACCCTGACCAGCCACGAAACCTTGCAAAATCCGTAACAGTAGAATAGCAACGTGACGTTGCATCCAATCCGAGCAGAAAAGATACATATAATATTGTTCTTTTATGCCCGACAGAATTGTTGTTATTGTTTTGAGGTTAAACAAATTGAATTGCTACAAGAGGTCTCTGACCATAATGCAAATTCTTTTCCTATTAAATTAATACAAAATAAGGCAGTGATTTTTTCACTGCCTTTTCTGTTGCGATTTTCTATTAATCTTTTAAATGTAGTTGATAACCTAATCAATAGGCACAAATTTCAACTTTTTCTTGCTGGTGGAAAACTTATAGCAACCTTTTACAAATTTATGTGCTGTTCCGTTCTTGTAGCCTTTTACCACTAAAGATGTATTTCTGAATAATGTAAATCCCATTGTTGTTTTCCACATATAACCGATATATTCTACATTATTTCCGATTGTAATTTTTCTCAGTTTGTTATTTCTAAAAGGGTCATTTGAAACCATTTTAACACTGCCCGGAACAACAAATGATTGCTCACTTTTCTTACCGGGATAAGATAACAGTATAGTTTTATTTTTGTCGTATAGTACACCGTTTTCACTTGTGTAGTATTTGTTGTTTTCGGATACCTGATATGCTTTTAGTCCCTCGACATTTTGGTAAGTGTATTCGCTTTTGTCGGCTCTTTCACCAAAGCTTATAACGCTGTCAGGAATTATTATTGTGTGTGCCTTTGTATATGGAGAAACACTATATACCGCTTTAGTTCCTTCCTTTACAGTAATAGTGGATTGTTGGTAATTTGCCGGTATCTGTAGGAGCATTTTCTCATCTTTAGTGTAAAGTATTCCGTCAATGGATGTGTAATACTTGTTTTCAGGATGTACTTTTATTTCCTTTAGGAAGTATTCACACCCGATACACAATGTGTCCGTGTAAATATCCATAGCTCCCTCTACTATATACTTTAAGTGTTTTGGCAGTGTTAGGGAAGTAATATCCCTTTGACCGAAAGCAGTGTTCAGGTATTTGCTCATGTCATCTGAATAACTGTATCCGTAACCTATCTTAATTACCGGAAGTCCCTCTAATTCATCCGGAATTACAACATCCTTTTCATCTCCATAATATTTGTTTATACAAATACCGTCTTTATACCTTGATACCAACCAGTCTTCGTTATCTTTTGCTACGTGCATTATTTTGTTGTATTTTTTGATATGCTTTTTGGCGTGATTACGCTTTTTATTATTGTCTGAAAATTTATTAGCATAATAGATTGAAAAATCATCGCAATAATCGTAGTAGGGTAAGTTTTTTATATTATATCTTTTACCCTTTATTTCATAATTTTTATTCAAAGAATAGTCAAAGCGTGATAACTTTCTGTGTGCATAAGCGTTTCTTGTGCTGACAGTTTTCTTTGAAGAAAGTCCAGTGGCAGTGCTGTTGTCTGTCAGAGCATTTGAAGAACAGCCGTACTCAACTGTTAAACAACCTGCAACAATAATTAAGGATAGTGCAAATGATAATAACTTTTTCATAAAAACACCTACTTTTTAATTAAGTATAACTCAATCTTTTGAGTAAATCTATTATATCATTATATACTAAAAAATAAAGGTTTTTGTTATAGAATGTATGCATTTTGTTACAGTTGGTAGTTAAAGGTTAAAATATGACAAAAAAATATAGCGTACAGGGTACGCTATATCAAATATACTTATTATAAATTAGGTTGTAAAGAATGCGTGGAATGCACGGTAAGCCTCATATACGTCAACCTTTGAAATTAACTCAAAAGGTGCGTGCATTGAAAGTACCGGAACGCCTAAATCAACTACTTCCACGTTCATATTTGCAACGTACTTTGCAATAGTACCGCCGCCTCCAAGGTCAACTCTGCCAAGTTCACCTGTCTGCCACAGAATATTATTCTTCTCAAGCATTGTGCGGATTTCTCCCATATACTCGGCAGATGCGTCGGAAGTACCGCCTTTACCGCCGCTTCCTGTGTATTTGGTAATGATTACACCATTGTTGATAAAACTTGAATTCTTCGGCTCGTATGCACTTGCGTATGTTGGGTCAAATGCCGCATTAACGTCAGCAGAAAGGCATTTGCTCAAGGATAACGCTCTGTAGCCTTCAACGCCCTCAGCCTTTGCAAGGTCGTAAATAAAGAATCTCAAAAAGTCGCTCTGCATACCTGTGTTACCGTCAGAGCCTGTTTCCTCTTTGTCACAAAGATAGGTGATACAGGTGCAGTCAGGAACATCCGTGTTGATAGCCGCCATAACAGCAGGATATGCGCAAACTTTATCGTCGTGTCCGTAACCGCCGATTAAACTGCGGTCAAAGCCCACATCTCTTGTTTTGTATGCCGGTACGAGGCACAGTTCAGCAGATAGGAAATCTCCCTCAACAATGCCGTATTTCTGATTAAGAATGTTCATTACATTCAGTTTTACAAGTTCGGATTCCTCATCGTCACAGGGGAGAGGTCTTGAACCTACCAGCACGTTCAGGTTTTCAGCCTCAACAATTTTGCCCATTTTCTTTTGAGCCTGTTCCTGTGCAAGGTGAGGTAATAAGTCAGTAATGCAGAAACAAGGGTCTTTTTCATCTACTCCTACACATATGTCAACCTTTGTGCCGTCAAGTTTGACTACCGTTCCGTGGAGAGCAAGTGGGATAACTGTCCATTGATATTTTTTGATACCGCCGTAATAGTGAGTTTTAAAGAGAGCAAGTGAACTTTCCTCATATAATGGATTTGGCTTTAAATCAATTCTCGGTGAGTCAATATGTGCAATAGACAATCTTGTGCCGTTCTTTACTCCGTTTTTTCCGATAACCGCAAGGGCAATAGCCTTGTCACGATTAATATAGTAAATTCGGTCGCCTGCTTTGTATTGCCTGTCCTGTTCAAACTCAACAAAACCGTTTTCCTTTGCAAGTTTCAGAGTGTATTTTACAGCCTCACGCTCAACAGGAGAGTTGTCCAAAAACTCCTTGTACCCCTCACAAAACTCATCAGCCTTTGCGATTTCCTCTTGGGTAAGGGTAGCAATGCCTTTTTTACTTTTCATAAGTATTTGTTCTTTTAATTCTTTTGCGTTCTTTTCCATTTTTACTTTCCTCCGTATGTATCATTTTTCACTGAAATACAGTTTTTTATACATTTTTTTCGCTTTCATAACCTTTTCAACATACCTCTCGGTTTCTCCGTAGGGAATTGCGTCAAGGCTTTTTCCGTCGGAACTGTAGTTGGGGTCTTTGAGCCAATCTCCCACTATAAACCCTGCGTTGTATGCGGCAACGGCAGTTTCCTCACTTCCGTAATAGTCGTAGAAATACCTCAATAGATAGCATCCATAGTCAATATTTACGTCAGGATTATTCAGTTCCGATATATCCAATTCCTGACCTCTTAACCCCTGCAACCACTCAAAGGATTCAGGCATAAGTTGCATAAGTCCCACAGCGCCAACGTGACTTTCAGCCTCAGGGTCAAAGTGGGATTCAGTCCTGATAACCGCATAAATAAGGGGCTTTTCAAGGTTGTATGTTTCTGCGGCTCTGTCAACTTGCTGTTGATACTTCATAGGGTACAGGGTATCGCCTACCATATCTTGCACACATCCTAAATTTTGGATTATCAGGTACAGGGCAAATACGGCTATTGCAAGAGAAGAAAAAATAAGCATAACATTTTTTAGAAAACCATGTTTCTTCTTTTCTCCGTATCGTGCCATAATTGCCTCCTAAATTCGGCTTATAATTTCAAGGGTTGTAGTTTTCAAAGTTTCCAAATCGCCGTTGTTTTCAATTATGTAATCGCAGTTATCTGCAAAAAAACTGTCGCTGTACTGTGCGTTAATTCGCTTTTGAGCAGTTTCTCTGCTGATATTATCCCTGTTGATTATCCTTTTTATGCGTATATCTCTGTCAGCGGTAACGGCAACGGTAACGTCGCATATTGCGTTAAGGTGACTTTCAAAAAGTTGGGGTGCGTCAAAAATTATTCTGTCAGCATTTTTGCTGATTTTCTCAATTTCCTTTATAAACAAAGCGGTGATAAAGGGGTGGGTAATGCTGTTTAGCAGCCTTGTATGCTCTTTATCTTTAAAGGCTCTTGACGCAAGTAGTTTTCTGTTAAGTTCATTATTTTCCAAAATATCGTCACCGAAATGACAGCATAATGTTTTAAGTACCACAGGGTTTTCCGTAACTTTACGTGCAAGAAAATCTGCGTCAACAGAAACGTAACCTTGACTTTCAAAAATCTTTCTTACCTGTCCTTTTCCTGCCCCTGTTGTTCCTGTCAGTCCTATTAATTTATACTTCCTCAAGGTCTTTCACCTCAAATCCGGCGGCTCTGATAAGTCGGTTATACACAGCCATTCCAAGCCCTTTGGGTTCAGGACAACGTGCATAAACAACATCAATTTGAGATTCTTTGTCAATTTTTCTCAATGAACTGAAAAGTTTGTGAGCCTGTGTTTCGTAATCGTTTTTATCCCCCATAGAAAACGTGGTAGTGTTAAGTCCGATTATGTCGCTGTCATAGCAAAGTGCCGCCACGTTGTAATCGGCGTGGCTGTTGACATATTCACGATACGCCCTGTCACTGCCCTTTAAAAGAATTACCCTCGCTTTAGGGGCATAGTGCTTGTATTTCATTCCGGGGGAAGATACAACTGCACCGCTTTCAATCTGATTTAATACAGCCTTGTCAACCTCAATTTCGCCTATAACCTCTTTCATTTCTTCAAGGGTAACTCCACCGGGTCTTAACAACTTTGGGGTGGGAGTTGCAAGGGTGATAACTGTGCTTTCAAGTCCCACTCTGCACCTGCCACCGTCTAAAACAGCGTCAATTCTGCCGTTTAAATCGTTAAGTACGTGCTTGGCTGTTGTGGGACTTGGAGAACCGGAAAGGTTCGCCGAAGGCGCCGCTAAAGGCGTGTTGGCGGCTTCGATAATTCTGCGGGCAATCTGATGCTCCGGAAAACGGATAGCAACAGTATCAAGCCCTGCACTGACTTCATCGGGAATACAGTCGCCCTTTGGCATAATAATAGTCAAAGGTCCCGGCCAGAAATTTTCTGCAAGTAATTTAGCCTTTGTGGAAAATTCTCTTACGAGTCCGTATTTATTTATATCCTTAATATCCTTAATGTGAACGATTAAAGGATTATCCATAGGACGTCCTTTAGCAACAAAGATTTTTGCAACCGCTTTTCCGTTTAAAGCGTTTGCCGCAAGACCGTAAACTGTTTCGGTAGGAATACCCACCAATCCCCCATGAGATAAAATCTGTCCTGCCTTTTCAATATCCTGTTGTGTGTCCTGTAGTAAAAGTGTATTCATAAAATCAGTTTCCCATATTTTGTTTAAGTTTTTCTGCTCTGTCGGCGGTAATAAGAGCGTCAATTACTTCCTCTAAATCACCGTTTAAAATATCCTCCAGCTTATATAGAGTAAGTCCGATTCTGTGGTCGGTTAATCTGCCCTGTGGGTAGTTGTATGTTCTGATACGCTCGGAACGGTCACCGCTTCCAACCTGGCTTTTACGCTCAGCAGATATTGCGCTGTCCTGCGCCTCCTGTTTTTGCTGCAACAGTCGGCTTTTAAGTATCTTTAAAGCCTTGTCCTTGTTTTTGTATTGACTTCGCTCGTCCTGACATTCAACCACCATTCCTGTAGGCAGGTGAGTTATACGGATAGCACTTGAGGTTTTGTTGATGTGCTGACCGCCGGCACCGCTGCTTCGGAAAGTATCAATTTTCAAATCCTTTGGGTCGATTTCAAGTTCAACTTCCTCTGCCTCAGGCAACACCGCAACTGTAGTGGTAGAAGTGTGAATACGTCCCTGACTTTCCGTTTCCGGAACACGCTGCACTCGGTGAACACCGCTTTCGTATTTAAAGCGACTGTATGCGCCCTCGCCGTTAATCATAAATGAAATTTCCTTGTAACCGCCAAGTTCAGTTTCGTTTGCGTTGATAATCTCGGTTTTAAAGCCCTTTGACTCGGCATACATAGAGTACATTCTGTATAAAACCGCAGAGAACAAAGCGGATTCCTCACCGCCTGCACCACCTCGGATTTCAACAATTACGTTGCGCTCATCGTTAGGGTCTTTTGGCAAAAGCAAAATTTTCAGTTCATCGGACAATGTTTCGATTTTCTTTTTGTTTTCGTCAAGTTCCATTTGAGCAAGGTCTTTTAACTCGCTGTCGGCAGAGGAGTCCTCCAAGATTTCAAGGCTGTCTGCGATAGTCTGCTGTGCGTCTTTGTACTCACGGTACTTTAACACAACAGGCTCCAGCTCGCGGATTTCCTTCATAATTTTCTGAAATTCCTCTACGTCTGCCGCAACAGAGGGTTCGTATATTTTTTTGTTAAGTTCACTGTATCTCTTGTCAAAAATTTCTATTTTTTCAAACATATCAATCTAAAACCTTTTTAATATTTTTTTCTACCTTTTTTCGTGGCACCATAACCTGATGCCCACAGCCCTCGCACTGGATTTTAAAGTCCATACCAACTCGGAGCAGGGTGAAATTTTTGCAACCGCAGGGATGAGGCTTTTTCATTTCTATTCTGTCCCCAACATTTAAATCCATAATGCCAACTCCTTGTAAAATATGTATCATTTAATTATACATTTATTTTCAAAAAATATCAACATTTCAGCCTTGAAAGATTATATTATTTCTCTCTAAACACCTGCTTATTTCCGTAACAATATTTTGCAGTGCTTTTTCTACGTTGTCTGTGTCTGTAAACATATTTTTAAACAGAGCGTTAAGATTGCTTTCAAAATTATCAGGCAAAATTTTGCAATCCCTTTTGCATAGTTGAACAAGTCGCTTTTCTCCCGGATGGGTCAGTTTATTCATAGCAAAAATAATATCAAAATACGATTCTAAAAAGGCGGATACCCTGTGATTTATGCTCACATAGTCATTTCTGTTTACCGCTTTTTTTATCTGCATATCGTAGGCAGGCATTGAACCGCTTAACAGTTTCATATTCCGTTCAATAATGCTCTGTCGGAGTTTTTGGGGGTATTCTACATTAAATCTTTCCTTTGCTTTTTCAAGATTGCCCTTTTCGTCATAGATGATTTTGCAGGTTTTCAGGTTGTGCCACATACAGGTTGTGTAACCGTTTCTGCTGTTGCAATCCTCCACAACAGAGGCAACGTCATTACAGAAATCCTCAAGATTTCGGTATAGAATATCAATATCAATACCGTTATTTAAAGTGCAGTTGTCCTCATATTCCCAAAAGTGATTGCCGATTTCAATATATTTACAGTACTTTTCAAAAATACTTTTTCTTACATTTTCCTCAACATTTCCTGTGCAGTACAGATAAACGTCATAGTCGGATTTTTCATCAAATGCTGTTCCGGCACGTGAACCGCCTAAAGCAATAGCCTGAACTTCAGGCAATTTAGATAATTCTGAAAAAAGTTTATTAACCATATTTTACACCGCCAAAAATTTACTTAATCTGTTATACATTAACTCGTCAATAATAGCCTCAACGAGAATCCCTTTTTCTGTGTATTCCTCTGAAATAAGGGTAGCCTTTGTTCTTATTTCACTTGATAATCCTGCCTGTGCAAAGGGAATCAGAAGTTTAACCTTTTTTATCCGTACAGGCAAATTATCGTCAATAGCCTTTAACAGTTTGTCAATGCCTGTACCGTTTTTGGCGCTGATAAATACGGAGTTTGGAACATTTGGAGCATAGGAAATATCAGGCAATCTGTCGCATTTGTTAAGCACGTTTATTATAGGAGTTTCTCCGCATCCTAATTCTGTCAGCAGATTTTTGGTAACTTCCATATGTTCATTTGCTTCCTGTGAACTTGCGTCACAAACGTTCAGGATAATGTCGGAAAAAGCCGCCTCTTCAAGTGTGGATTTAAAGGCTTCCACAAGTCCGTGAGGTAAACGTCTTACAAGTCCTACAGTATCAATCAGCATAACCGTAACACCGCTGGGAAGTTTTAAACTTCGTGAGGTAGGGTCAAGGGTTGCAAAGAGTTTGTCCTGTGCAAGTACACCTGCGTCGGTCAAATAGTTCATAAGTGTGCTTTTCCCTGCGTTTGTGTAGCCTACGATTGCAACAGTGATTACGCCGTCTTTCTCTCTCCGTTCCCTAAGCCTTGTGCGGTGCTTTTCAATATCAGCCAACTGTTCTTTAAGGGTTTCCATTTTTCTGTGAATATGACGTCGGTCGGTTTCTAACTTTGTTTCACCGGGACCTCTTGTACCGATACCGCCACCAAGACGTGACATTTCAACACCTTTACCTGTCAAGCGTGGGAGCAAATATTTTAACTGCGCAAGTTCAACCTGAAGTTTGCCCTCTTTCGATTTTGCTCGTAAAGCGAATATATCAAGGATAAGGGTTGTTCTGTCAATAGTCCTTACGTCGGTTGCTTTTTCAAGTGTTTTAATCTGGGTGGGGGATAATTCGCTGTCGCATACAATCAGGTCAATTTCATACTGACTGCATATTTCTTTTATTTCCTCTAATTTGCCTGTGCCTACAAATGTAGCGGTTTCAGGGCGGTCAAGTTTTTGCAGAACAGTCATAACAGGCTCTGCCCCTGCGCTTTTTACAAGTTCGCACAATTCGTCAAGACTTGACTCTGCGTCAAATTTTCCGCAATCTACGGACACAAGCAAGGCTCGTGTTACCTTTTCTTCCGTTTCTATTAAAGCCATAATTACCTCACAAAAATAAATAAAAATGTTAATTGAGATATTTACTATTGTTTATAATAGTAGTATAATATATTATGAAAATTTTGTAAATAAAAAGCAGAGGTCGTTATTTATGAAAAAACAATATGACGTTGTTATTATTGGTGCAGGCGTAGCAGGACTGTATGCCGCATTACAATATAGCGAGGATATTTCTGTTTTAGTTGTTTCAAAACGTGAATTTCAACTTTCCAACTCCTCCCTTGCCCAAGGTGGCGTTGCGGCTGTGCTGGATAAAGATCACGATAATTTTAAATTGCATATTGCCGACACTTTGATTGCAGGAAAGTTTAAAAACAATTTATCCGTTGTGGAAAAACTTGTAGAAGAAGGCCCTGATGACGTATTAAAACTAAAGGAAATCGGCGTTGAATTTGACAAAGAGGCGTCAGGTGAATTGTCCAAAACCCTTGAAGCCGGACATTCACGTCACAGAATTGTGCATCATAAGGACTCCACAGGTAAGGCTATCGTAGATAAACTAATTGAGGCTGTATCAAAGAAACCCAATGTTGATATGATGAAAAACACCCTTGTTTACGAGATTGACAAGGTTGAAAACGGCTTTTATCTTGGACTTTTGCAGAATAATGAAATTATACAGGTGGGTACTCAATTTGTGTTACTTGCAACCGGCGGTATCGGCAGGGTATATAAATACACAACAAACTCCGCAATAGCAACCGGTGACGGTATTGCCCTTGCTCATATGCTGGGTGCAGAGATTAAGCACCTGTCAAGAATACAATTTCATCCGACTGCTTTTGCCGCAGACAGCTAACGTGAGCGTTTTCTGATTTCCGAAGCGGTAAGAGGTGAGGGTGCAATTTACGTAAACTGCAAGGGGGAGCGGTTTGCCTTTGATTATGACCCAAGAGGAGAACTTGCTCCGAGAGATGTTGTGTCTAATGCTGTTATAAGAGAGTCAATAAAAACCAACAGCGAAAAATTCTATCTTGATATTACCCACAAGGACCCTGAATTTATTAAGCAGAGATTCCCTATGATTTACAATAAATGCCTTGAGGAAGGCGTGGATATGACAAAGGATAAAATCCCTGTATTTCCTTGTCAGCACTACCTTATGGGGGGAATTAATGTTGATATAAACGCCCACACAAATGTTGAGGGTTTGTATGCGGCAGGTGAGTGTTCTCACACGGGAGTTCACGGCGCAAACAGACTTGCAAGTAACTCTTTGCTTGAGGCTCTTGTTTATTCAAGAACAGCCGCAGAAAATATGATGTATAAAATAAATAAATACGGCAGAAAGCCTATAGGCAATCCGCCGAAGTTGGTGGAGGTAAGCGGTAATAAACTGCCAAAGGGTATCCGAACGGAAATAAGGGAAATTATGCAGGACACTTACTTTGTAATTCCAAAGCCTGAAAAATATCAGGAAAGTTTCAGGCGAGTTGATGAAATTGTAAATATGCTTATTACCGGTAAATATGAAATTACGTCCGACTACGTTGAGGCTCGTTCTATTGCAATTTGTGCCGGAATTATCCTTGATGAATTAAGAGAGGGAATAAACCTATGATGCTAAATAAAATTTATGTTGACAATCTGATTAATAACGCTTTGCTTGAGGACATTAACTACGTTGATGTGGCAACGGACTATCTTATTCCGGATGAGCAGGAGGGCTCTGCACAATTTATCGCAAAGGCTGATGGTGTGCTGTGCGGTCTTGATATTGCATTGAGAGTGTTTGAAATTTTACAGCCTGACTTTAAAGCGGAAGTTTTCAAGAAAGACGGAGATGTTCTAAAGAAAGGCGACATTATCGCAAAGGTTTACGGCAAAACAAAAAATATTCTGAAAGGTGAGCGTACTGCTCTTAACCTTATTCAGCATATGAGCGGAGTTGCAACTGCTACAAACAAAGCGGTAAAAATTATCGAGGGTACAAAGGCTACTATTGCCGATACAAGAAAGACCTTGCCGGGACTTCGTCCTATTGAGAAATATGCGGTAACAGTTGGCGGTGGCAGAAATCACAGATACAACCTTTCCGATTGCGCAATGCTTAAGGATAACCACGTTGACGCAGGGGGCGGTATTACCAATGCAGTAAAAACATTGAAGGCAAAGTTGGGACATACTGTTAAGATTGAACTTGAAGTCCGTAATCTTCAGGAGTTAAGAGAGGCGTTAGAGGCACAGGTTGATATTATTATGCTCGATAATATGAGTTGTGAGGATATGAAAAAGGCTGTGGAAATCACCGACGGCAGGGCTAAACTTGAGGCGTCAGGCGGTATCACAGACGAAACCCTTTACGATATTGCGCAGACAGGTGTGGATATTATCTCAATGGGTGCAATTACACATTCCGTAAAGGCTTTCGATATTTCTTTAAAAATTATCAAATGATTTGTTGACAAGTGAAAAAATTTGTAGTATTATGTCACTTGAAAAACAGAACACAGGGGAGCCGTAAAAACGGCTGAGAAAAAGGTGTGTACCTTTGACCCTTAACCTGATTCGGGTAATGCCGACGTAGGGAGCTTGTAGTATATGGATTTTAAGCACTATGCGTCGCATAGTGCTTTGTTTTTGCAATTTAATCTTATAGGAGGGAATAATTATGTACGCAAGTGTAGCAATTCAGGTTCTGCCAAAGGTAGATACCGAGGCTGAAGTAGTGAGAATCGTTGACGAGGTAATCGATTACATAAAGTCAACAGGACTGAACTATTACGTGGGACCTTTCGAAACTACAATCGAGGGAGAAAGTTATGACGAACTAATGGAAATAGTTGCGAATTGTCAGAAGGTTGCAATTAAAGCAGGTGCGCCCAGTGTAAGCGCATATGTAAAGGTTGTATGCAATCCGGAGGGTAGTGAGTTAACCATTGAAAAGAAAGTTACAAAACACCACCTATAAAATCGCTCCGTTACTTGCATTAACGGTAATAGCCTTAATATGGCTCTTTGTATGTGAGGGTGATATTGTACCGTCCTTTATGTTGCCGTCACCCATAGATGTTTTTACGGCATTTATAAAGGATATGCCAATACTATTAACTCACGCACAAATTACCTTGCAGGAGGCTTTGTACGGTTTATTAATAGGAATTGCCCTTGCCTTTGTTATTGCAAGTCTTATGGATCGTTTTAAGTTTTTGTATAACGCATTCTATCCGCTTTTGGTAGTAAGCCAGACTATTCCAACGGTTGCTATTGCGCCTTTGCTTGTTTTGTGGATGGGATTTGAAATGACGCCGAAGATTGCACTTGTTGTAATCACCACGTTTTTCCCCATTACAATCGGTTTGCTAGACGGTTTCAGAAGTGTTGACAGCGACCAGATTAACCTGATGCGTTCTATGAAAGCAAGTAAATTGCAGACGTTTTTCATTGTAAAAATCCCAACTGCATTACCGTCATTTTTTGCAGGACTTAAAATTTCCGCTTCCTACGCAATCGTAGGCGCAGTAATTGCAGAGTGGCTGGGCGGTTTTGAAGGACTGGGCGTGTATATGACGAGGGTAAAAAAAGCCTATGCCTTTGATAAAATGTTTGCGGTTATAATTTTTATATGTATAATCAGTTTGCTTTTAATTTTGCTTGTTACTGTTATTCAACGTGTGGCTACACCTTGGGTACAGAGTTCAAAAAGAAAAATAAATTAGAAAAGGATATTGAAAATGAAAAAGATTTTATGTTTAATGTTAGCGGTTTTGATGATTGCTTCACTTACCGCTTGCACAGGTAACACAGAGGGAGAAACAAAAGACCTTGAAAAAATTACACTTTGTCTTGATTGGACTCCTAACACAAACCACACAGGCTTTTATGTTGCACAGCAACAGGGATATTATAAGGACGCAGGTATTGAATTAACAATCGTTCAGCCTGCTGAAAGTTCCGCAGCAACAATGTGCGCTACAAATCAGGCACAGTTTGCTATTGAGGCACAGGACACACTTGCAGCAAACTTTGTAATTGACGAGCCACTTGAGATTACTGCTGTTGGCGCATTACTTAACCACAACACTTCCGGTATTATGAGCCGTAAGGGTGAGGGATTGGACAGACCAAAGGGTATGGAAAATAAGGTTTATGCTACTTGGGACAGTCCTATCGAACTTGCAATGCTAAAGCACCTTGTAGAGAAAGACGGCGGCGATTGGGCAAAGGTTGAGGAAAACCTGATTCCAAATACAATTACCGACGAGGCAAACGCACTAAAGGAAAAGCAGACCGACTCTGTATGGGTGTTCTACGGATGGGGCGGTATCAATGCCGAACTTAACAATGTTGATGTGGATTTCTTTGACTTTGCTTCATACGACAGCGTGTTTGATTACTACACACCTATTATCATTTCAAATAATAAATTTTTAGAGGAAAACCCTGATACAGCAAAAGCATTTATGGAGGCTACTGCAAAGGGTTATGAATACGCTATTGAAAACCCTGAAGATGCTGCAAAGATGCTTATTGAGGGTGACACAACAGGCGCATTGGCTGACAGCGAGGAATTAGTTACAGCAAGTCAGAAATGGATTTCAGAGCAGTATGTAGCAGACGGCGATAAGTGGGGCTACATTGAGGCTGACAGATGGAACGGATTTTATAAATGGCTTTGGGATAATAAATTGATTGAAAAAGAAATTCCAAAGGATTTCGGCTTTACAAACGATTACCTTTCATAATATGAGTTTTTTAGAAGTTAAAAACGTAACTAAAAGTTTTGACGGAAAGACCATAATAAAAGATGTAAATCTCCACTTGGAAAAGGGCGAGATTGTATCTTTGCTGGGTATCAGCGGTTCAGGAAAAACCACGCTGTTTAACGCGATTTCAGGAATTTCCACACCGGACAGCGGAAAGATTATCCTTGACGGTAATGACATAACAGGAAAGCCCGGCTCAATCAGTTATATGCTCCAAAAGGATATGCTTTTTCCATTCAGAAAAATTGTGGATAATGTTGCACTTCCTCTGACAATTTCCGGAGTAAGCAAAAAAGAGGCACGTAAAAAGGCGTCTGCTTTGTTTGAGGAATTCGGACTTGAGGGAACGCAAATGCAGTATCCTGACGAACTTTCAGGAGGTATGCGCCAACGTGCGGCGCTTTTGAGAACATATTTAGCGTCAAGCGGAGTTGCCTTGTTAGACGAGCCTTTCTCTGCCCTTGATACCATTACAAAAAGCAGTATGCACAAATGGTATCTTGATATAATGGAGAAAATAAAACTGTCCACTTTGTTTATTACCCACGATATTGACGAGGCGATTTTACTTTCCGACAGAATTTATATTCTTTCCGGTGTGCCGGGAAATATAACAGACGAAATTGTTATAGATGAGAAAAAACCACGTTCAAAGGATTTTGCTCTCACTGAAAAGTTTTTAGAGTATAAAAGACTAATCGTAGAAAAACTAAATTTCAATTAGAGAAAACTCCTGCAAATTTTTGCAGGAGTTTTTCTTTACATTATCCAAAAATGTGGTAATATAAGTGTGAGGTGGTTTTTATGACTGAATCGGAAAGAATGATAAACGGCAAACTCTATCACGCATTAGACGATAGTTTGCGTGAGGATATGAAAGAGTGCAAACTTAAACTTTACAAATTCAACAATTTAACAATGGATAATTTAAAGGAAAGAATAGAAATATTAAGGGAAATATTAGGCTTCTCCGAGGAAATGGGGTATATCGAGCCTCCCTTTTACTGCGATTACGGTAAGAATATTTCTGTAGGTAATAATTTCTATGCTAATTATAATTTGCACGTTCTTGATTGCGCAAAGGTAACTATCGGTGAAAATGTTTTGATAGGACCTATGTGCGGAATTTATACAGCCTGTCACCCTATTGATGCGGAAATCAGGGCAACAGGACTTGAAATCGCAAAGGAAGTAAAGATAGGAAATGACGTGTGGATTGGGGGCGGAGTTACAATTAACCCCGGTGTTACAATCGGCAGTAATGTTGTGATAGGCTCCGGCTCTGTGGTAACAAAGGATATTCCTGATAATTGTATAGCATTCGGAAATCCTTGCAAGGTGCAAAGAAAGATTACAGATGAGGATAGGGAATATTGGCAAAGACTGCGAGAGGAATACCAAGAGGAAACAGGCAAAAAAATATAAAATATTTGCTTTTAGGACTTGCATTTTTCCAAAGAAAGTGATATTATATACAAGCGGTTGCAAAAGTGACCGCATATGCGCTGGTAGCTCAGCTGGATAGAGTGTTTGGCTACGAACCAAAAGGTCGGGGGTTCGAGTCCCTTCCAGCGCACCAAAAACAAAGCCACCCCAAAAAGGGGTGGCTTTAGTTTTTTCGCTGGAAGGGGCTCGAAGCCGAGGGTTAAGAAAACAGTCCTGCGGACTGTTTTTACCGAGGAGC
>JAQXSC010000007.1 GCA_029218825.1 Oscillospiraceae bacterium
TGCCGCAGAAGTCTGTGACTTTAACAACTGACCGTTTTCAAGGTAATATGTGTCCTGCATATCACGAGCAGGGTGATGCTTTGGAATGTTCAGAGATTCAAAGCACTCGTAGTCGGTAACAACTTCCGAATAATCCTCAACAGTAAATCCCATTGTGCGGAAAATTGACTCGCATTGTCTTTGAACAAGGGTAATGGGATGATACGAACCCCTCTCAAGATTAACAGGCGTTGTTATGTCAAATTTCGGCATAGAGTTAATTTCCTGCTGAATTTCTTTTTCCTTTAGTTCAGCGGTTTTTTCCTCAATAATTTTAGCGGCTTGATTTTTCAATTCGTTTACACTTTTGCCGAACTCTTTTCTTTTCTCGTTTGTCAAGTCTTTCATATTTTTCATAAGACTTGTAATACTGCCTTTTTTGCCTAAATATGCAACTCTCACAGCATCAAGGTCAACAAGGTTTTCAATGTTTTCAAGTTCCTGTTCAAGTTGTATTTTCAGGCTTTTAATTTTATCGTCCATACTTTCCTCCTAATAAATTAATGGAAAATTAAAAAAAGCCGCCCCTTCGAACACCGAAGGGACGAAATAAATTCCGCGTTACCACCCTAATTTTTGCACTGAAAGAGCAAACACTCCTGTGATTTATAACGTAATCAAACCGTTGAAGCCTACTGTTATTTCAGCCTCACCACTCAAAAGGGAACTTCACATTTCATACACCGAGATTGCTTTCAGCCAAGGCAAATCCTCTCTTTACGGTTTAATTGAAAAGTTACTTTCTTTGTCATCGTGTTATCTTTCGATATAATAACATTTTATGCAAAAATATGCAATAGTTTTATTGAAAAAAATTCTCTGTTGTGCTATCATATTTTAAAATGCGTAAGGAGATTTATTATGAACGATATTTTTATAGAACAGTTAGTAGCAAGAAAAAGGAGGACTAAAGATACTGTCCTGTTTATAGCGTCAATTTTAGTGGTAATTCTAATTCCGATTACCTTTGCCGTACTTGTTATGAACAGACTGATTATTGCATATTTTTTATATGTTGCTTTCTTCTTATTTGTTTTTGGCATATGGGGAATCTGGTATGTACGCTCCCACCAAAATGTTGAGTATGAATATCAAATGGTACAGGATACAATCGTTGTAAGTAAGATTATAGCAAAGCGTAAGCGCAAGGAAATTTTAAAGGCTGACGTAAAGCAGTTTGATATTCTCACAAAGAGCAGCGATAAAGAATTAGATAAGTTGAAATTTTCAAAAGTATATGAGGCTTGTGGAGATATAAAGGATAAGGAAAACACTTATTACGCAGTATATCAGCACTCTGCATACGGAAGATGTGCTTTGATTTTTACACCAAATGAACGTATTTTAAATTCAATGAAACCCTATCTTAAAAAGGATATAGTGCTAAAACTTTTCTATAAAAGAGGCTGAATATGACGGAAATAATTGATAGAAATGTTGTAAAATCTGCATTAACTCACCGCCGAGATACCGACGATAAATTCAGCGTAGGCACAATGCTCGGTATTTGCGGAAGTTACGGAATGGCAGGTGCCGGAATAATGTCAGGCAAAGCCGCGTTGCGGTCAGGTGTTGGGTTACTTCGAATGATTATCCCTGATTCAATTTATCCTATTATGGCAAACGCAATTACAGAGGCTGTATTTTGCCCTGTAGTTGAGGGGGTAAATGCGGAAAATATTTCTTTTATAGAAAAATTAAATTACAATGACTGTGTGTTAATTGGCTGTGGGTTAGGCGTCAATTCCTATTCAAAGGATATGTTATATACAGTCCTTGAAAAATCCCAAATTCCTGTAGTTATTGACGCAGACGGAATAAACATTGTGGCGGAAAACCCCGATATTTTAAAAACCGCAAATGCTCCTATTGTGATAACTCCCCACATTGGTGAAATGAGCAGACTTACAAAACTGACAGCAGATGAAATTGATAAAAACAGAGAGGACTGTGCAGTTGATTTTTCAGAAAAGTATAATGTTGTAACAGTATTAAAAGGCAACAAAACCCTTGTAGCATCTCCGAATGATACTCTTATGAAAAATGACCTTGTGGGCAACAGCGGAATGGCTGTTGGGGGCAGCGGTGACGTACTTGCAGGAGTGATTTCCTCATTGATTGCACAGGGTGGCGACCCTTTCAAAAGCGCCTGTGCAGGAGTGTATATTCACAGTTTGGCAGGGGATATTGCAGAGGAAAAATTAGGCAAACGCTCTATGCTTCCCACAGATATGATTGATTGTTTGCCACAGGCTTTTATGACTTTTTAGTTATAATTTTGCGGATAAAAAGCATATATTTCAGCAGAGGTGATTTTGTGAAAAAATTATCCCTGCTGTTTTTATTTATTTTGATATTCTTTACTTCTTGTTCAAATTCTCCGTCACCTATAGTTCGCAGTTTTTCTGCCCAAGTTTCGGCAACAAGCGGAGGGGTGGAGATAAAAGGAAAAATAACGGCAAATAAGCAAAACATTTTTACAGCCCAAATAACTTCCCCAAGCACAATGAAAGGCTATGCCTATACATATAAAGATAGTAAACTAAGGCTTAATTACAAGGGTATGATAGTTGATGCAGAGGAGGGATATTTGCCTGACACAGCGTTTCCTACGGTGATTTACAATGTGCTGAAAAGCCTTAATAAGGAAAATAATTGCTATCTGTCATCAAGCGACAATGCTCTTGCAGTCTATAAAGGTAAAAGTGACAGCGGAGATTTTATCTTAACCGCAGAATTTACAACCGGGGCAATTAAAAAGATTGAAGTAGAGGATATTAATTTTACGGCAGAATTTTCAAATATAAAAATCATAAATTAATTTCACTTAAACTGTCCTTCAAAATATTATATTAATGGTATAAAAATTTTTAGGTAGGCAAAAATACTATTAACAAATATTTTCGGAGGGATATTTCCTTGAGTATAAAACGCGGAGAAATATATTATGCGGATTTATCGCCTGTAGTAGGCTCGGAGCAGGGGGGAGTACGGCCTGTTTTAATAGTACAGAATGATGTAGGTAATCGCTACAGTCCAACGGTAATTGCGGCGGCAATAACAAGTCAGCAGTCAAAAACAAAACTGCCCACCCATATTCCCATAGGCGGACGTGACTGCGGTTTGCAAAAGGACAGCGTGGTACTTCTTGAACAAATCCGCACCATAGATAAACAACGTCTGAAAGAAAAAATGGGAACAATAGACGAAAACTCTATGAACAGAGTGGATAACGCAATTTCAATTTCTTTTGGATTACAAGGCTGATAACTGCTACATATGTGGCAAAAAATAAGGCAGGGAATTAACCCTGCCTGTTTTTTTGCTTATTCAACAGCCTTTAAAAGTTCCTGAACCTTGTCTGTGTTTTCCCACTTAACCTTTAATTCCTCACGTCCCATATGTCCGTAAGAGGCAAGAGGAAGATAACTTGTATTTGTTAAGTCAAGTTGACGTATAATAGACTGTGGTCTGCAATCGAATACACGGCTCACAGCCTTTGAAAGTTGCTCATTGGTATATTTACCTGTGCCGAATGTATCAACCATAATTGATACAGGCTTTGCAACGCCGATAGCGTAAGCAAGTTGTACCTCGCATCTTTTTGCAAGTTTAGCCGCAACAATGTTCTTTGCAATATATCTGCTGTAGTAAGCAGCACTTCTGTCAACCTTTGTAGGGTCTTTACCGCTGAACGCACCGCCGCCGTGTCTTGAAAAACCGCCGTAGGTATCTACAATAATCTTTCTGCCTGTCAGACCTGAATCACCGACAGGGCCGCCGATAACAAATCGACCTGTTGGATTGATAAAGAATTTAGTATCAACTAAAAGATTTTCAGGAATGATTGGTTTGATTACGTACTCAATCATATCCTTTCTGATTTGCTCTAAAGTAACGTCCTCATCGTGCTGTGTAGATACAACAACAGTATCAACTCTTACCGGAACATCATCGTCATACTCAACAGTAACCTGAGTTTTTCCGTCAGGACGAAGGTATGTGAGTGTATTGTCCTTTCTGACCTTTGTCAACTGGATTGCCAACTTGTGAGCAAGTGAAATAGGCAAAGGCATAAGTTCAGGAGTTTCGTCACAGGCATAGCCGAACATCATACCCTGATCACCTGCGCCAATCTGATTAGCAACCTCGTTTTCACCGTCTTTAATCTCATAGGATTCATTTACGCCCATAGCGATATCGGCACTCTGATTATCAATGGAAGTCAGCACTGCACAGGTGTTTCCGTTAAAACCGCAATTCTGATTATCGTAACCGATGTCGCAGATAACCTTTCTTGCAATTTCCGCAATATCAACGTAGCACTCTGTAGAAATCTCACCCATAACGTGTACCATACCTGTTGTAGCGGTAGTTTCACAAGCAACGTGAGCGTTCTTGTCCTGCTTTAAAATTGCGTCTAATACAGCGTCGGAAATCTGGTCGCAGACTTTATCAGGATGCCCTTCTGTAACTGATTCCGAAGTAAATAAATGTTTAGCCATAATTACATCTTCCTTTCATAAAAAAACACCATTCTTCCGAATGGTGAATAAAAACTACTCATCTTTCGGTAATACCGCAGGATTTAGCACCTTGCAAAAGCAGGTTGCCGGACTTCACAGGGCCTGTTCCCTCTGTCACTCTTGATAAGTTTATCAAATTCTGTAAGTATTATATAATGCCTGCTAAACAATTCGAAAATTAAAATCAACAAACAAATTGCTACTTTTTGAATTGTTTAGGTGCAAGTTTTTTTGGAAAAATCTTGCACTTGCCGGAAAACGCTTTTCCGGCAAAACAGGTTTATCAAATGTCTTACTGAATCAAAATCTTTGATTTTGCGTAAAAATACCGATTTTCGGTGTTTTTACAAAACGGCAACGGCGTGTTGCCGTTTATTCTGTAAGCATTATATACTTTATGTAGAAAAAAGTCAATATATAAATTTTGACAAATAAAAATGTACACCAATTAAGTACCCATTTAGTTTGTTATTTTGGTTCTTGGTCAATAGTTGGGGTAAAGTGCGTAGGCTCCCTTGTGTAAAGGGAGCTGTCACGAAGTGACTGAGGGATTGTAAAAAATGATATTTTGTCGCTACATAAAAGTATTATTCATCGCCTACAATCCCTCCGTCAAAAATCGAAGATTTTTGCCACCTCCCTTTACACAAGGGAGGCTTTGCTTATGCTTCAAAATACCACAACATTTATTGTAGAGCCGTTATTTTTTTACGCTCTGTAATCCGCACAAATCCAATATGCTGATACAACCCATAGTACATTCTCTTGCGCAAACACCGAAATCCTCACAATCACTGCATTTTGTGTAGTCAATAACAGCAAGGTTGTCAACAACTTTTATTGCGTCTTTGGTACACACTTTTTCGCACTTTTTACAGCCGATACAGCCTTTTTTACAAGCCTTGCGAGTTTCAGCACCCTTGTCTTTGTTGCTACAAGTTACCACAGGGCTTTTAACGTCGGCAACAAGTGAGATTACGCCGTTGGGACAAGCCTTTTCACACAGTCCGCAACCTATACAAAGGTGTTTGTTTACTGTTGCAATTCCGTCTTTAATGGTTATTGCGTTGCTTTGGCAAACTTTTTGACAGTCACCAAATCCCAAACAACCGTAGGAGCATTTGCCTTTTGAACCGTAAATCTGTTTAGCGGCAACGCAACTCTTAACTCCAACATATTCAACATCATTTTCTGTATAGTAACAGTTTCCCATACAGTGAACAACAGCAACTTTTTTTACTGTTTCACCACATTCAACGCCCATAATTTCGCTGAGTTGTTTTGCAACGTCACTACCGCCGGGGATACATAGAGTTGTTGACTCTGTTTCACCCTCTGCAAGTGCTTTGGCATATCCGTCACATCCGGCATATCCACAGGCACCGCAGTTTGCACCGGGCAGACACTCACGAATCACAGGGATTTTTTCGTTCTCCTTAACAGCCATAACCTTTGAGGCAACAACAAGAACTGCACCACAGATTAAGCCGATAATTACAACAGGGATAATTGCATATAAAATTTCCATATTTATACCCCCTTTTTACGCAAACAGGTTTTCTATTACACCTGAAAAGCCCAAGAAGGACAGGGAAGTAATAGAAGCCGCAACTAAAGTTATAGGCAAACCTTTAAATGCTTTCGGTACGTCAGCACCCTCAATCAAAGAACGTACACCTGAGAACATAACCATAGCAAGGAAGAAACCTAAACCGCTGCCAAGGGAGTTTACCATAGCCTCAAGGAAAGTGTATTCTTCGGTAATGTTCAAAATTGTAACACCCAAAACCGCACAGTTAGTTGTAATAAGAGGCAGATAAACACCTAAAGATTTATGCAGTGAAGGAATGTACTTTTTCAGTATAATTTCCACAAGCTGAACAAGGGAAGCGATAACAAGGATAAATACAATAGTCTGTAGGTATCCTAAATTATTTGGATTTAGCAAAAAGATTTGTATAGGCCATGTAACGGCAGTTGCAATAAGCATAACAAATATTACCGCAACGCTCATACCTACAGCCTGATTTATTTTTTTTGAAACTCCTAAAAATGGGCAGATACCCAGAAAGCGAGAGAGTACGTAGTTGTTGATAAATACTGCTGACAGTAAAATGATAATTAACTTTGTCATTATTTCTCAACCTCCCCGTTTTTCGCTTTACCGCAGATTTCCGCAGATGGACATCCTGCACAGCCAAATTCTGTTTTCGGATTTTTCTTTTTTGTAACTGCGTTTACAACAGCAATTAAAATACCGAACACAAGGAAATCGCCGGGAGCCATAGTCATAATAGAAATGTTGTTATCAGCAAGAACAGGAATTGAAAATCCAAGCCAACTTCCGCTGCCTAACACTTCTCTGATTGTAGCCATTAAAAACAGGGCAAGAGTAAAACCGATACCCATTCCAAGACCGTCAATAGCAGAGTCGATAACAGTGTTCTTGTTAGCAAACATTTCCGCACGACCGAGGATAATACAGTTTACAACGATAAGGGGCAGATAAATACCCAAAGCCTCGTCCAATGCAGGAGCAAAGGCTTTAACAAGCATCTGTACCATAGTAACAAATCCTGCAATCAAAACTATGTAGCAGGGAATACGCACTTTGTCCGGAATAACCTTTCTCAATGCAGAAATAACAATGTTAGAGCAAAGTAAAACAATGGTAGATGCTGCGCCCATACCTAAAGCGCTCATAACATTAGTGGAAACCGCAAGGGTAGGGCAAGTGCCGAGAATCAGTACAAGAACAGGGTTTTCCTTAATCAAGCCCTTTAGAAAAATTTGCGCCTTAC
>JAQXSC010000008.1 GCA_029218825.1 Oscillospiraceae bacterium
TTTAACGTCTAACTGACTTACGTGGCAAAGTCCCTCTTTGCCCGGTGCAATCTCAACAAATGCGCCGAAGTCCATAATTCTTGTAACCTTACCCAAGAACATTGCGCCCGGCTCAGGGTCGTTAGCGATAGTTTCAATCATAACCAAAGCACGCTGACACTTCTCTGCGTCAATGCCTGATACGAATACTTTACCGTACTCGCCGTCCTCCTCAATGTCAACTTTACATTCACACTGAGCCTGAATTTCCTTAATAACCTTACCGCTTTTGCCGATAACCTCGGAAATCTTTTCAGCGGAAATTGTAGTTGTGAACATCTTAGGAGCGTATTTTGAAAGTTCAGGTCTTGGCTCGGCAATAGCCTTCAGCATAACCTCGTCAAGAATGTAGTTACGAGCCTTGTGAGTTTTCTCAAGAGCCTCTTTTACCATTTCAGGTAACAGACCGCTGATTTTCAAGTCCATCTGGATAGCGGTGATACCGTCTTTTGTACCTGCAACCTTAAAGTCCATATCGCCGAAGAAGTCTTCAAGACCCTGAATGTCAACCATTGTCATCCATCTTTCGCCCTCGGTAATAAGACCGCAGGAGATACCTGCAACAGGAGCTTTAATTGGAACACCTGCGTCCATAAGAGCAAGTGTGCTGCCGCATACTGAGCCCTGTGAAGTAGAGCCGTTTGAGGAAAGAACTTCCGAAACAAGTCTTAATGCGTATGGAAATTCCTCAACAGGAGGAATAACAGGAGCCAAAGCCCTTTCAGCCAAAGCGCCGTGACCGATTTCACGACGTCCCGGGCCTCTGCTTGGCTTTGTTTCGCCAACGGAGTAACTTGGGAAGTTGTAGTGGTGGATATATCTTTTCTCTGTTTCACCGTCAAGACCGTCTAACAACTGTTTCTCGGCAACAGAGCCTAAAGTAGCGATTGTGAGAACCTGTGTCTGTCCTCTTGTAAACATACCTGAGCCGTGTACTCTCGGAAGTACGCCAACCTCGGATGCAAGTGGGCGGATATCGTCCATACCACGTCCGTCAACACGCTTTTGCTCGTCAAGTAACCAACGGCGAACGATAGTCTTTTGAGTTTTGTATAGGCACTCGTCAATTTTTGTTTCACATTCAGGATAAATTTCGTCGAACTTCTCGTGAACAGCCTCGTAGATTGGCTTTAGTCTTTCATCTCTTACTGTCTTATCGTCAGTATCAAGAGCAACCTTAACGTCAGCCTCGGCAAAGTTGTAGATTGCCTCAAACATATCGTGGTCAGGCTCGTTTGAGGGATAGGTGAATTTCTCTTTGCCGATTTCAGCAACAATACCATTGATAAACTCGATGATTTTCTGGTTAGCCTCGTGACCTGCCATAATTGCGTTATACATTGTTTCGTCATCAACGCAGTTAGCTCCAGCCTCAATCATAGCGATTCTCTCGCTTGTTGACGCAACTGTAGTAGCCATATCGGAAACTGCTCTCTGCTCTTCGTTAGGGTTGATTACGATTTCGCCGTCAACTAAACCTACGGAGCAACTACTTACAGGGCCGTTCCAAGGAACGTCTGAAATTGAGATAGCAATAGATGTACCTATCATTGCTGTAACCTCAGGTGAACAGTCAGGGTCAACAGCCATAACAGTACAAACAACAGAACAGTCATTTCTCATATCCTTTGGGAACAGAGGACGGATTGGTCTGTCGATAACACGGCTTGTTAAAATAGCCTTTTCCGAAGGACGTCCCTCACGCTTTAGGTAAGAGCCGGGGATTCTGCCTGCGGCATACTGCTTTTCCTCATAGTCAACTGAAAGAGGGAAGAAGTCAACGCCCTCTCTTGGCTTTGCGGATGCTGTAACTGCAACGTGCACAACTGTTTCACCGTAGGAAACAAGACAGGCGCCGTTAGCAAGTTGTGTCATTTTGCCTGTTTCAACCTTTAGTGGTCTGCCGGCAAATTCTGTTTCGAAAACTTTGTAGTTTGGGAACTCCATTTTCTTATTCATAAAAAATCCTTTCCAATGCTTATGCATTTATAAATATATTTCACAGGATTTTTTACTCACACTTAGCAATAAAACCAAAGGATAAGGTTAGTTGTCCCCTCGTTTTACCGCTAAAGCGCTGTGCAAATAAATCCTGTAATAAACGTAATATAGGGCAAACGGAAAGTCCGCCTGCCCTAACAATAATTAAATTACTTACGGATACCGCATCTCTTGATGATTGAACGATATCTCTCAATATCTGTGTTAGTCAGATACTTTAGAAGAGAACGTCTTTGACCAACCATTTTTAAAAGACCGCGTCTTGAGTGATGGTCTTTCTTATGAGTTTTCAGGTGATCTGTCAAATCGTTAATTCTCTTTGTGAGAAGCGCAATCTGAACCTCAGGAGAACCTGTGTCGCCCTCGTGGATAGCGTACTCTTCAATTATTGCTTTCTTTTCTTCCGGTAACATTTTAATTCCACCTTTATAAATATTTGCCCACATCACAGGTAAAGGCTGTGAAAAATCCACATTGTGGCTTAATCCTATATCCGTGAAAGGGTCAGCACCGATGATTATAACATACTCAACAGGAAATGTAAAGAAATTTTTTTATTTTTTTCCTTTAACCATGTTTGACGCCTGTTTGAGCATAGATTTTTTTCCCTCGCTTGATGCGTTTCTATATGCAAGGATAAGCATTTCCTCGTCAGGGGACAGGTTTTTAAACAGATTAACGCTGTCTGAGGCAACAGCCGTGTCGTTGTCACTTTGGACACCTAACAGAGTGTTGAAGTCAACCTTTAATATCTCGCAAAGTTTGGATAAGGTTTCCTGGGACGGTTCGGTTTTGCCTGTTTCATAATAGGTATAGGTAGAACGTGAAATGCCCAAAAGTTTTGCAATTTTTTCTTGATTATAATTAGTGTTGCTTTTTCGCAAATTACACAAATGTTTGCCGAAAACAGTTGACATTTTCACTACCCCTTTCCCCATAAAATAAAAGCAAAAATGTGCCATTCATTCACATATTTATTTGTTATAACTTGAGTATAAGTTATTTAAAAGCAGGTTTTCAACAGATGTGAATAATTGTCACAGAAAAATATTTCTCACTTATTCTTTAAAACTCTTGAAAAAAGATTCCATTAGAGTTATAATTCTCCACAGTACATAGTTGCTGGTGTGGCTCAATGGCAGAGCAGCTCATTCGTAATGAGCAGGTTGCAGGTTCGATTCCCGTCACCAGCTCCATTTTATTTTTATTTATCATTTTTATGAAGGAAGGCTTTTTTTATGGCAAAAAAACAGTTTAAATCAGAGTCAAAAAGATTGCTTGACTTGATGATAAACTCAATCTACACTCACAAAGAAATCTTTTTGAGAGAACTTATTTCCAACGCAAGTGACGCTATTGACAAACTTTGTTTCATATCCCTCACCGACAACAATGTGGGATTGAGCAGAGAGGATTTTAAAATTAATCTGACACTTGATAAGGAAAACCGCAAAATTGTTATCGAGGATAACGGTATCGGTATGGACAAGGATGACCTTGACAAAAACTTGGGTACTATTGCTTCTTCCGGTTCCTATCGCTTTAAGCAGGAAATGGAGAAAACCGATGACGTTGATATTATCGGTCAGTTCGGCGTAGGTTTTTACTCTGCGTTTATGGTTGCCGAAAAGGTAGAGGTTTATACAAAGAAATACGGCGCAGACACAGGCTATATCTGGACTTCAAGCGGTGCCGACGGTTACACAATCAAAGAGGCTGAAAAGGAAAATCCCGGCTCTGTAGTTACCCTTTATATTAAGGCTGATACAGAAAATGAGAACTACAGCGAATTTTTGGAGCAGTACAGAATTTCCGAATTAGTTAAAAAGTACAGCGACTATATCCGCTATCCTGTTATAATGGATATGACCCAAACAAAGATAAAAGAGGGTACGGAGAACAGCGAAAATCCTGAATACGAAAGCGTTACAGAGCCACAGACCCTTAACTCAATGATTCCAATTTGGCAACGTCCCAAAAAGGATGTAACAGAGGAGGAATACGAAAAGTTCTATCACGATAAGTTTATGTCCTTTGACAAACCTGCAAAGATTATTACAACTTCGGTAGAGGGTGTTGTAACATACAAGGCTTTGCTGTATATTCCCTCAAAAACTCCTTATGATTACTATACAAAGGAATATAAAAAGGGATTACAACTGTACTCAAGCGGTGTGCTAATTATGGAAAACTGCGAGGAACTTTTGCCTGACCATTTCCGCTTTGTAAAGGGCGTTGTTGACAGCCAGGACTTCTCACTTAATATTTCTCGTGAAGTTCTACAGCACGACCACCAGTTAAAGACAGTTGCCCAGACCCTTGAAAAGAAAATCAAAAACGAACTTCTCTCTATGCTGAAAAAGGACAGGGAAACATACGAAAACTTCTTCAAGGAGTTTGGCAGACAGATTAAGTACGGTATCGTAAGCGATTATGGTATGCACAAGGACAATCTGAAAGATTTATTAATGTTCTATTCCTCAAACGGAGAGAAAATGACAACCCTCGGAGAGTACGTTGACCGTATGCCTGAGGAGCAGAAGTATATCTACTTTGCAACAGGTGAAAATGTAAACGCTATCAGCAAATTGCCACAGGCTGAAAAGGTGCTTTCAAAAGGCTATGAACTTTTGTACTGCACACAGGATGTTGACGAATTTACTATTCAGAGCCTGATGCAGTATAATGAAAAGCAGTTTAAGAGCGTTGACAGCGACGATCTTGGCATTGAGGACGAAAAGGACAGCGAAAACACAGAGTCTTACGACAACGTAACAAAGTTTGTTAAAGACGCTTTAGGTGACAAGGTTTCCGAAGTTGTTGCAAGTAAAAAACTTATCAGCCACCCTGTTTGTATGACTGCAAAGGGCGGAGTTAGTTTTGAAATGGAAAAATACTTTGCCGCTGTTCAGCCGGAGGCAGGTATGAAAGCCCAAAGATGCCTTGAACTCAACATGAACCACAAGGCAGTAAAGGCGATGATTAATGCGATTGATACCGATGAGGAAAAGGCAAAGAAGTACGCCGAGATTCTATACAACCAGTCATTGCTTATCGCAGGACTTCCTATAGACGACCCCTCAGGCTATGCTGATTTAGTCTGCTCAATTATGGAATAAAAATAATTTCAGCCGGTGATATTTCATCGGCTGACTTTTTGTATAGCATTATAACCAAATAGTTATAATATCTAAGATTATACTTTATTAATGGTAAAATGTCAATAACTAATTAGTTATACCGAGGTGCGTTATGGCATTTTACAGACGATTACGTGACTTGCGTGAAGATAATGACCTGACCCAAAACCAAGTGGCGCAGTATTTGGGAATGAAACAGCCCCAATATTACCGCTATGAATCAGGCGTCAGAGATATCCCCACAGACGTGCTGATTAAACTTGCAAATCTGTATAAAACTTCCGTTGACTATATTTTAGGATTAACCGATAAGCAATAATAATGAACACCGAAAATCTTTCAAAGTTTTTCGGTGCTTTTATTTGCAGAGTAAATTTATTATTGATAAAAACTAAAGGCGGTAGTATAATATATATGCAGAATAAAGAGCAAAGGCAGTTGAGGTAGTTATGAGAAAAACTAAAATTATATGCACAATGGGACCTGCTTGTGACAATAAGGAAACTTTACTGAAAATGATTGACGCAGGTATGAACGTGGCACGTATTAATATGTCCCACGGAACATACGACGAGCAGGAAACAAGAATTAACCGCCTGAAAGACGCTATCAAAGAAAGCGGTAAAAATGTGGCTATTATGCTTGACACAAAAGGTCCTGAGGTTAGAATAGGTGTTTTTGAAAATGACAGCATTATTCTAAACGAGGGTCAGGAGTTCAGCCTGTTAAAAGAGGCGGACAAGGGTAATGAGCAGGGTATTAACATTACTTTTCCAAAACTAGTTGATATATTTTTCAAGGAAAGAAACAAGGCAATCGGCAGAAAAATCCTGCTTGATGACGGTAAAATTTCCCTGATTGTAAAGGACGTAACCCCAAATGAAATTAAGTGTACCGTTAAAAAAGGCGGTAAGTTAAGCAACCGCAAGAGCATAAATATACCGAACTATCACATCAATATGCCTTATGTAAGCGCCGCTGACAGAGCCGATATTGAATTTGGCTTGAAAATGGGTGCAGACGTTGTTGCGGCAAGTTTTGTCAGAAGTGCCGACGACGTTACAACTCTCCGAGATTTCATTGACAGCATAGGTTACGAACACGTTGAAATAGTATCAAAAATCGAAAACCAAAGCGGTGTTGATGATATAGACAGAATCGTTCAGGCATCAAACGGAATTATGGTGGCTCGTGGAGATATGGGCGTTGAAATACCATTTATCAAACTCCCTGAAATTCAGAAAACTATGATCAGAAAGGCAGTTGCTCACGGAAAGTACGTTATTACGGCTACCCAGATGCTTGAGAGTATGACTTCCTGTCCTCTGCCTACACGTGCGGAAATAAGCGACGTTGCCAATGCGGTGTATGACGGTACTTCTGCGGTTATGCTGTCAGGGGAATCTGCCGCAGGCTTGTATCCTGTTGAAAGCGTAAAGGCACTTGCAAGTATTTGTGAGGAAGCCGAAAGCAATCACGAAAGCATTATGCTCCAAAAATATATTAATCAGTTTTACGATAAAAACAGTTTCAGACAGAGCATCTGCCGTTCTGCAAAGTACGTTGCAGAGGAAGTTGGGGCAACAGCA
>JAQXSC010000009.1 GCA_029218825.1 Oscillospiraceae bacterium
AGCTGAGCTCGCAAAGGATAAAAATTTGTCAAAACCCTATACAAAGTGGAATGAAATCAACAGAGAAAAGCTGTCATTGTATTACGATAAAGAAAAGCCTGATATACCTCTTGAAGATAACAAGGAATTCAGAAGTATCAAAAACTATATCTTGAAGTCGGTAAATCTTATTTCACAGACAACTACGACAAATGAAATTGATAAACATACTCTTGAGCAATCTGTTTCAGGAATAGTCCTTACGCTCGCAAAATTGATTGCAAACAGTTGCAAGCGTAAACGAGCTAAATTATTCGGTCAGGTTGACAGCAAACTGAAATCCAAACTTGAAGAGAAAAAGCTCGCTCACGGACTTAAAACCGACAGAACAGTTAATCAGAATGATATTGAAAATGATGAAGAGCAGGGATTTACAATGTCAATGTAATCCCTCTGTTGAGCCGTGTGTCGCCCGTGTTGCGATTTTATTGCAATCAGCAGGAAAGTAATCGAAAATTATAATTAAACCGACACAGGCGATATTTGAAGATTTTTAATTTAGTCTGGATATTCAGATTGATTTATGGTATGTTGTTGTACTTGAAAAGGGGGTTGATGTTATGTCAACGAGAAAATTACTTACTAACGGCAACTCTTTTAAGAGGACGGACAACCGTTGGGGCGGTGTTGTGTGGTATATGGATGAAAGCGGTGAGCGTAAAAGAAAAAGCTTTTCGGGTACAACAAAGGCTGAGGTCAACAAGAAAATGACTGAATATATTACGGTGTTCAACGACTCAATAATTGAGTCGCAGGAAACAAAGAAAAGGCTGAAAGACAGTATGCAGAACTGGCTTGAAGTGTTCAAGTTCCCATCGGTGGAACGCACAACCTACGACAGATACGAGTGTACGGCGAAAAATCAAATCTATCCGTATATTGGAGATAAGGTTGTCGGAGATGTTAAGTCGGCAGATATTAAAAAGTTACTGAATGACAAAATGAATGAGGGCTATGCCTATACTACGGTTAAGAAAGTTCATAATGTTCTGAATGAATATTTCCGCTATCTTACTCAACAAGAATATATTGACAGGAATCCTATGATAAGTGCACCAATGATAAAGAAGGGCAACTTTTTGGCGGCACAGGATAAAGAAAATCTTCCAGCGAGCGAAAACATAACGGTGTTCACGTCGGAAGAGATTAGAATATTCAAAGATGAAGCGTTCAGCACATTTTCAAACGGCAAAAGAAAATATCAGCAAGCTGCCGCATATATTCTTATGCTGAACACAGGCTTGCGGACAGGTGAAGTACTCGGATTGCTTAACAGCGACATTGACCTTGAAAACAGGGTTATGCACTTAAACAGAGGTGTTAAGGAAATTTCAAAGCGTGACGGTGTCACAGCAGAAAAAGGAAGAGAGGTAAAAGTCGGCAAGCTAAAAAGTGCCACCAGCAAACGAGATGTTCCGCTTAACGATACTGCAATCGAAATGATACTTGACCTGAGAAAAGAATTCTACTTCGGAGAAGATTCGCCGCTGATACCCGATGAAAACGGAAATTTCACCCGACCTGTAAATTTCAGAAAACGCTATTACAGAATCCTCAAAGTCGCAGACATAGAAACTAAAGGCTTGCACTCACTCCGCCACACTTTTGCCACAAACCTCGTAAACGGAATAGAACAACCTGACGGAACAATAAAATCCTTAACTCCACGACAGGTTGCAGATTTACTCGGTCATACAACTTCTGAAATCACAGAGATGTATTATGTAAAAAGAGATTTGACAAAGCTGGAGGGTGTGACGGATGGGTTTGAGTTTTGATTTTCTAAATCACTTTGAAAAAGTCATGGATCTATTTTTATGGAATAAATCCATAAACTTATTGTAGTTGATAATAAACTTAAAGAACTTATTTATTATTAAAACTAATAATGTTTCAATTATCATTAATATGAAAAAAGATATAATAATGTTCACAGAATGATTATCAATATTAAAGACAAGACTGGTGATTGTAGAAGATAGTGTAATTAAAGAAAAGTTTAGATGTGTAGTAAATATAACTATAGAATTCTTTCCGAAAAAAGGTATGATTTTTACATATTTGCCAACCAAAAATGAAATAATTAATATAGCCAAAGAACCACAAATTGCATTTAAATAATAAATTGCTGGATTTCCAATAATAGAATAATGTAAATCTACAAAATTATATTTATAGAGTATTAAATTAATTATCAAAAAAACAAGACCGAATAAGGCTAAAACCCATTTTTGGGGTTTTAACTTTTTAATAAGTAAAGCTGCAAAAAATCCGATGACCAAAAACAAAAAACCAATTAAAGCACGAGAAAATATATTTACAATTTTTAATATATATAATAAGTAACCATTGTATTGCTGAAAATTTAGCATTGAAAAGAGGGAAGTGAATATTACAACGGCAGTTATTACTAAAGGTAATATCAAGATGTGTTTTCGTAATGTTTGTATACAAAAATAAAACAATAGTTCAGCAATAAAAAGGGCGGGGAGAAACCACAGAGTCAATAGTCCATCGAAAGTTATGGTAGTGATTAATTGTTTTACAGCGACTTTTAATGTATCAAAAATAAAATTTATTGAAAAGCTTTTTGAAAATAATGAGATAGAAAAATTAAAAATAATATTTATTAGGCTAATGGAAATGTATGGGAATATAATAGTTTTGAGTTTTTTGATTACTATATATTTCAGTGTCTGATCAAAGTCATTTTTTAAGTAAATTAGTATACCGGAAATGATAAAAAATATAGGCATATGAAAAGAATAGATCCATTGACCTAAGCCATAACTGAATGATGTCATGTGACCTATAACGACTAATAATACAGAGATACCACGTGCAAAATCTAACCATTTCATTCTATTGTTCATTTGAATGATTTCCTCCCTATTGATGCTATATTGATGATGTAACAGACGGAAACGTTGGAATTATTAACACCAGATAATGCATTTTGACAGAAAATCAAGTAAAAATATCGATCTAACGAACCACATTCCGTACATATTCATATTCCAAAAAACGGCTTAAACGCAGTGTTTAAGCCGTTTTTGCTTGGCAGGGGCAGAAGGACTTGAACCCTCGGCACGCGGTTTTGGAGACCGCTGCTCTACCAACTGAGCTATACCCCTAAATTTTATATTGTCGCAAGTTCACTTGCAAACAGTATAATACCATACTTTGGGGTGTGATGTCAAGACATTTTCAAAATTAAAGGCGTTTATAGAAAAATCGATGCAAAATTTGATTATAAATAGAGGTGAATAATAGAATTATATATTTCTCTATGATAGTATTACAACAGAATTTTAATGGCGGATAAAGTAAACCCCTCCAAAGGGTGTGATTTTTACCATACCTTTGGAGGGGGATTTTTTGTCGTATTTTACAGTCCTCTGCTTTTTAAGTCGGACACAAGTTGAACGTAGAATTCTCGCACGTCGAAGTTTGTGATATTTTCTCTGTGCAGGTCGATAATATCTGCGTGGGAAACTCCGCGTTTGCCGTTGACGGTTATATAGGTATAATTACTTCCCCATGGGAAGGATTCCTTACCTACAAGTCCATCGTTATCACCGGCAAAATGCTTTACCAAACTATATGAAAGATTAAGGGGAAAACGTCCGCTTGTTGCGTTGTTGAGTTTTGTGCCGACGCTTTGGTAAAGGATGCCGTTCTTATCCAAAACTTCCTTGTTAAATTGGTGGCACTTTTCGTCTGTAAGGTCATAAACCGCGCTTAAAAAATCAGGTTCCTCATCTCCCAACACCTTATAGGCGCTGTTATATTTATGGGCAACTTTATGTGCAAAACTGTCAGGGGCAATATCTAATAAGTAATCGGCAAAGAGGCAACCTCTGTGGGGAGTGTTAATTGTGGTGAGAGAAGCCACATATTTGTCAGCACCTAAACAACTTATTGCATATCTGCAATCAAGTCCGCCTTTTGAGTGGGCGATAATATTAACCTTTTCACAGCCTGTTTCCTTTACGATTTTCTGTATTCTTTCGGCAATTTCAATTCCGCTTTCCTTTACGGAAAGAGCCGATTGGTGATTGCCGTAATAGATTGTTGCACCGTTTTTAATAAGTTCCTGTGGGATTCGACCCCAATAATTCAAAGTTTTTGAATCCCTGAAAAACACACCGTGAACTAACAGAATAGGATACTTCGTTCTGCAAATCTGTTGAGATTCACGCTCTTTGTTCAGCAAAATTTTATTATATTCAAATTCCACTTCTTTTGTTGTAATTGAGATGATGAATATAAGGGCGGTAATGTTTAAAACAGGAATCCATCCAAGGAATATGCCCAGCAACCTGTATTTAATACCCAACTGAATTGAGGTCAGATATACTCGTAGTATTCCGTTTACGAATACAATTCCCAAAGTAATAAATGCAAACAGGGCGCTGAATATCCATAATAAGTAGTCGTCCGGCATTAAAATCAGAAACAGTACATAGTGGAGAATTAAGGATAGGGTAGAGGCTGTTAAAAATGAGAACAGCAGGTCTGCACCCTCCAAACAGTTCCGCAATCTGAAAGATGATATTTTATAGTTTCTTATATTCGGCACAATATTTATAGCCAAATAAAGTATAGCAAGGGGAACAGGCAACCATATTATTTTTGTAACGGCAGTGAGCCATAGGGCGCTTGAGGTTATAAACAGCAAAAAGCCGTTTATAAATCTTGATATTGTATTCAAGGCGATACCTCTGATGTGTTCAGTTAGTTTTCCTCTAAAATTTCTGCAATCAGTTCTCTCTCGTCCATATGGTACTTAACGCCCTTGATTTCCTGATAATCCTCGTGACCTTTTCCTGCAAGAACGATAATATCCCCATCCTGCGCATTGTTTATGCAATATCTGATTGCGTCTTTGCGGTTAGGTACAACAACATATTTGCCGTCGGTTTTGTTTATGCCGACTTTAATGTCCTCGATGATGTCCATTACGTCCTCAAACCGGCTGTTGTCCTCGGTGATAACGGAAAGGTCGGAAAGTCTGCCGCTTGTTTCACCCATTTCGTATCTTCTGACTTTTGGGCGATTTCCACCTGCGCCGAACATTGTAATCAAACGGTTTGGTTTGTATTGTCTTAAAGTTGTCAGCACGTTTTCCATTGACAGGGCATTGTGGGCGTAGTCGATAAGCAAGGTGTAGTTACCGGGAACAGGTACTATTTCAACTCTGCCCTTTACCTGTACTTTTTTCAAGCCCTCTAATATGTATTTGTTGTCAACTCCCATATGAAGGCATACGCCGATAGCCGCCAATGCGTTATATACGCTGAAATGTCCCGGAATAGCAACATCTACAGTCATATCTGCTTTACCGCTTAAGTCAAACTGAACGCCTAAAAATCCCGGTGTTGACAGCAACTTGTCATTTGACGCAACAATATCTGCGTCCTTGTGAAAGCCAAAGGTTTCGATTTTACAGGTAGCGTTTTCCGTAATCTTTTGCCACATAGCGTCATCACGGTTGATAATACCTACTTTGCACATTCTGAACAGCATAGCCTTGCATTGTAGGTACTCTTCCATATCCTTATGTTCCGCACCGCCGATATGGTCGTGAGAGAAGTTTGTGAAAACACCGTAATCAAAGTCAATACCGTCAACTCTGTGCCATTTAAGACCAATAGAGGACGCCTCGATAATCAACGCTTTGCACCCTGCATTTACCATATCCCTCATAGCCTTTTGGACTTCGTAACTTTCAGGGGTAGTGTTGTTGGTTTTTCTTAATTCGTCACCGATTATAATTCCAAGAGTGCCGATTGTACCGCACTTTATACCGCTACATTCAAGGATTGATTTTATCATTGCCACGGTTGTGGTTTTGCCCTTTGTACCTGTCAGGGCGATAGTAGTCAGTTCCTTTGCAGGGTTGCCGAAAAATTCCGCGCTTAACAATGCAAGGGCAGAGCGTGTGTCCTCAACTTTAATTATTGTAATGTCCTTGTTATCAATTTCAACCTCATCACTTACAACAAGTGCCACAGCACCCATTTCAACAGCGTTTTTTGCGTATTGATGACCGTCAGTGTTGTAGCCCTTTAAACATACAAACAGAGTATTCGGAGTAACCTTTCTTGAATCGTAAATAATGTCGCTGATTTCTATGTCCGTATTTCCCTGTAGGATTTTGTGATCTATTTTAGAAAGTAAATTAAGCAGTTTCATAAAATCACCTTTCATTAATAAATATGTAGTAATTATACCAATATTAGGTAAAAAATACAATATTAAAATAACAGCCATATTTTTTGTACAAACTACATAGATATTATATATAAACAAGCTGTAACTCCTTTGTCGGAATATGGGTTTTGTAGAAAAAGTATATAAAAGAGAATTTAGTATGGGCAAATTGCATAAAAGAGCATTGTGAAATATCACCAATAAATAACTTTTAATTTTGTATAAAACGTCAAAAACAAAAAATACAATATGTAAATTGCACAAAAAATTAGTTATAATTTGCCATTTTAGACAAAAAGCACAAAGGTAGTTGTATTTTTAAGGGTAAATGTGGTATTATTTATATAGTGTCAAGGTGGTAAAATGTCGAATAGAATTTTGCACCACACTCCGGCACGGATGTGCCAAAAAAATATTTTTAGAAAGAGGAGTTTTCATTATGAAAATGAAAAGAATTGTTGCTCTGCTATTAGCAGCAATGATGATGGTTGCAGTTTTTGCAAGCTGTAACGGAGACGCTTCAAACACAAGCACAGGTTCAGGTTCAGACAACGGAGATGTTTCTGGACAGTTTGTTGACCCTGCTGACTTTGGCGATGAAGTAAATGCTAAAATCAAAGTATGGGCACCGGACAAGGCTGTAAAGTTATTCAAAAAGCATTGTGATGATTTCTGCGCAATGTATCCGGACCAGAACATCACTATCGAGATTAAATCTCAGGGCGAAAACGATGTATCTTCAAAAATCTTAAACGACCCTTCAACTGCTGCTGATGTATTCAGTTTCCCATCCGACCAGCTTCCAAAGTTAGAGGCTTCCGGTGTTATCGCTCCTGTTGCTACAAAGTACATTCCTGACATTGAGGCAACAAACGCAGAGGACTCTTGTGATAACGCAAGAATCGACGACACAATGTACGCTTACCCTGAAACAGGTAACGGCTACTATTTAGTTTATGACAAGTCAGTTATCTCTGATAAAGAGGCAGGCTCACTTGAGGCTATCTTAGCAAAATGTAAGAAAACTAACAAGAAGTTCATCATGGACGCAGGTAACGGTTTCTATGCTTGTGCTTTCGCTTTCACAGGCGGTTTTGAATGCACAGGTTCAGAGAAGGACAAAGACGGCTATCTGACACAGTTATTCAATGACTATGACGAGAAAGAAGTTGTTGATACTCTGACAGCTATTTCTAAATTAATGAAAGACTACAGCGGTATCTTCACAAGCCTATCAGTTGACAACATCGCTTCTAACTTGGCTACAGGCACTTGCGCTGCAGGTATCGACGGTAGCTGGGACGCAGTTGCTGACGAAAAGGCTCTCGGCGAGAACCTAGGCGCTACAAAACTTCCTACAATCAATGTTAACGGCGAGGACAAACAACTTATCTCTGCTTTCGGCTTTAAACTATTGGGCGTAAACAACGTTTCCAAGTATCAGCGTACAGCACAGATTCTTGCTTACTATCTGTCAAGTAAGCCATGTCAGCAAGATAGATGCGACGAGTTAGGCTGGAGCCCAACAAACAACGAAGTTGCTGAAAGTGATTCTGCAAAGAACAACGTTACAATCAAGGCTTTACTTGCTCAGAAAGAGCATTCAATTTCTCAGGTAAACGTAACTGAGTCAACTTGGGGTCAGTTCGGTACATTAGGCGACAGTATGATTAAAGATCCTAACCAGGATATTAAGGTACTGTTCGACAAGATCGTAAATAATATTAAAGAAGGATAATTTCCCTTAATATTTAATACCTGATATTAACTATCGATTCAAGCAGTCCGATTTTCGGACTGCTTGAACACCTGAAAATTATTGTTATACCGTTGTTTTAAAAATTATTTATTTAAAATAATAGTTTTTGAAATGAGGGGAACAGGATAACAAAATTTGAAATTATTATTTTAAATAAATAAAAAACAAAAAGGAGAGTGATTTGATGAGATATATCGATTATATGCAACTAAATCCTTTCCAAAGGTTCGGCTACAACTTTGTTCAGTTCTTTAAGAAGTTACCCGGCAATGTAGCACGTTTCTTCAAACTTGTTGGACTTGCTATAGTAAACTTCTTTGTTGGAATCGGCAAAGGCTTTGCCAACTATGGAACCCGCTTTGTAAAAGGCGGTGTAGGCGTGAAGATTTCCTATGTAATCTTCGGCGTAGGCAACATAGTTAAAGGTCAGATTGTAAAGGGCTTGTTGTTCTTTATGACTGAAGTTGCTTACATATGTTATATGGTTTTCTTCGGCATAAACTATATCTCAAAATTTGGCACTTTAGGTGACAAATTAATGACAACCGAAATCGACGCTGACGGCTTCCCTGTAACTGTAGAGGGAGATAACTCAATGTTGATTTTGCTCTATAGTGTATTAACTATAGTTATAACAATTATTGTGTTTGCTATTTATATTGCAAATACAAAGAGTGCCTACAAGGTTGAGCAACTCAAGAAGAACGGTAAGGCAGTGCCTACATTTATGCAGGAACTAAAGCAATTTGCTGACGAAAAGTTCCACGTATCTTTAATGTCACTACCTTGTATCCTAATCGGATGCTTTACAATTCTTCCGCTGATCTTTATGATTTTGATCGCTTTCACAAACTACGACAGTTCTCACCAGGTACCTAAACACCTGTTTACTTGGGTTGGTTTGCAGAACTTTGCAGACCTTGTAAATGTTACCGAGGGCGCAAAGAAAGGTATTACTTTCTTAGGGCTGACAGAGTGGACAATTATTTGGGCTATCTTTGCAACATTTACTAACTATATTTTAGGTATGGTTGTTGCTTTGATGATTAACAAAAAGGGTATCAAACTAAAGAGTTTGTGGAGAACACTTTTTGTAGTTGTTATCGCTGTACCACAGTTCGTATCATTACTTTTAATGAGCCAGATACTTGCAACAAATGGTGCGTTGAATATCTTGCTTTCCAATATTACAGGACAGCAAATTGAATTTGACTTCCTTGGCGCATCACCGTTGATTGCAAAGATTACGGTTATCATAGTTAATATGTGGATTGGTATTCCATACACTATTTTGATTACTTCCGGTATTCTTATGAATATTCCGGCTGACTTGTACGAATCTGCTACCATTGACGGCGCAGGCCCGGTACGTAGTTTTATGAGTATTACTTTACCTTATATGCTCTTTGTAACAACTCCGTACCTGATTACAAGTTTCATCGGTAATATCAACAACTTTAACGTAATATTCCTGTTGACAGGCGGCGGTCCTTCAAATGTTGACTACTACAACGCAGGTCACACCGATATCCTTGTAACATGGTTGTTCAACTTGACAATGAGTAAGAACGACTACAGTTTGGCTGCTGCTATCGGTATTTTGGTATTCATTGTATGTGCTTCACTGTCATTGATTACCTTTAACCTAACAAAATCTGCAAAGGATGAGGAGGCGTTCTCATGATAAAAAGTTATAAAATCAGAAGACACGTTGCCAATGCCTTTATTTACATTGTTCTTGCAGTTTTAGGTATTATATGGGTTTCACCTCTTGCATATATGCTTCTTCACTCATTCCGTGCAGATGGCTTCTCTACATACCCATATCTGATTCCGAAAGAGTTCGGCTTTGACAACTATATTGCGTTGTTTACAAACACAGAAATGCTTGACTTCCCAAGATGGTACTTAAATACTTTTGTTGTTGCTATCTTCAGTTGTATCATTTCTACTTTATCAGTACTGATGGTATCATACGCATTCAGCCGTTTGAGATTTAAATCACGTAAGAAGTTTATCAACATCGGTATGATTCTCGGTATGTTCCCGGGCTTTATGACAATGGTTGCTATCTACTACTTGCTGAAGGCTATGGGTCTTGACGGACAGTTAGTTGCGCTTGTAATTTGCTACAGCGCCGGTGCAGGACTTGGCTTCCAGATTTCCAAAGGCTTCTTTGATACAATTCCGAGAGCCTTGGACGAGGCGGCTACTATTGACGGTGCTACGAAAAACCAGATTTTCTGGAAGATTATTCTTCCGATGTCCAAGCCAATCGTAGTATATACTGTACTTACTTCTTTCATTGGCCCTTGGACAGACTTTATTCTTGCAAAGATTATTATGGGTGATAATCTTGAGAATTACACAGTTGCTATCGGTCTGCAAAAGATGATTACTCTTGAATTTAAGACAGAGTACTTCAAGCAGTTCTTGGCAGGTTCAGTTCTTGTTGCTGTTCCTGTAACAATCCTGTTCCTATTTATGCAGAGATACTACGTTGAAGGCGTTACAGCCGGCGGCGTTAAGGGTTAATTGCCCTTTAATAAAAAAACTCAGGGCGACATTTATTGTCGCCCTTTTGTTTTAGGATATAGAGGATAATGTATGAAAAAATTATTATCATTGATTTTAGTTATGTGTATAGTTTTTTTCTGTCTGATTTTTACAGGTTGTGAAACACCTTACACAGACCCAACGGAAAACATAGAAGTCACTCAATCCAAGGATAAATACCGCAACTATTACGAAATATTTGTAGGCTCTTTTTGTGACAGTGACGGTGACGGAGTAGGTGATTTGCAGGGTATTATCTCAAAACTTGACTATCTAAATGACGGCGACCCTACTACAGACGATGACCTGGGCATTGACGGAATTTGGCTTACTCCCATTATGCCGTCACAGTCCTACCATAAATATGACGTAATCGACTACTTCGATATTGACGAGCATTTCGGCACCTTAGAGGATTTTGATGAACTTGTAAATGAGTGTCATAAACGCGGTATCAATATTATCATTGATATGGTGCTTAACCATTGCTCAAAGTTTATGCCTATGTTTGAAAATGCCTGTAAAGAGGCGTTAGAGGGCAACCTCCAGGGGGATGCAAGATATTTTGAAATTGATAAGTATGATTCAAACCCAGGTACAACCCATACCTACATCGGCAACGATTATTACTATGAGTCAAACTTTTCACCCTATATGCCGGAGTGGGATTTGAGCGCAGACTGCACAAGGGAATACTTCCTTGATATTGCAAAATTCTGGCTGAAAGACCACAATGTTGACGGTTTCAGATTAGACGCCTGTAGGTATTACGAAAGTAAAAATACAAAGGCAAAGGAATTTTTAAGTTGGTATTATGAGGCTGTTGCTGAAATTGACCCTGACGTGTATATGGTAGGGGAGCATTGGATGAATAATTCCGATATTCAGGATTTATATGAATCAAAGATTGACAGCCTGTTCGCCTTTGGCTTTGCAGGTTCTTCCGGTATCTTTGTAAATTCTCTGCGACTGCGGAATATTAACGGAATTATCTCACAGGTTGAAAGATACGAAAAGGCTACCAAAAAGTCAAATGAAAATGCGATAAATTGCTACTTCCTGTCAAACCACGACCAAATGCGTAGCGGTAATTATTTAAGAGGAGGAAACGCAAACGCAACGAAAATGGCTGCGTCAATTTATATGCTGATGCCCGGCAATTCGTATATGTACTACGGCGAGGAAATCGGTATGACTCAGGACGCAGAGCAGGACAAGGATGAATACAAGCGTTGTCCGATGGTGTGGGATTCCAAGAACTTGCCTGATATTTATGTAAACGGTGTTGTGGGTTCTGATAAAAGCCAAGTGCCTTATGGGGGAGTAAAGCAACAGCAGAGTGAGGGAAATTCTCTGCTGAACTTCTACAAACGTATTATTAAGATTAAAAATCAAAACCCTGAAATTGCACGTGGTACAATAACGAAAAAGTTGGATTTTGGCGATTCGTTAGTCGGCGGCTATATTGTGGAGTATAAGGGCAGTAAGGTTATGATTGTCCATAACATAAGCGACACCGAGGTTAAGGAAGTTACAATAAGCGAGGATATAATTGCTAACCCCACTTTGAGGGGCGACCTTGTTGCATCTGACGGCACAAACAGTCAGGGAGATTCGGTGGATGAGCATATTTCGTTAAGCGGTACTACATTGAAACTTCCGCCACAATCCACGGCTATTCTAAAATCCGCAGAGTAATATAAAAATCTACATTAATTAAGGGCAGTTCAATTTGAACTGCCCCAAATTTTTTGTTCATATGCAATACAAGTTTGTATCCCAATGAGGGATATAGGGATGATGTCGCAGGTAGAATTTATAGTTAGGATTTATTTCCTTTATCTGCAAAATCAATGAAAAAATATCCTCACTTCTGTGGTAGGCGGCAACGTTTAACTTGGGTTTGAATAGTTTTAGAGTTTTCTCCATACCAATAAAGGTGTCTTTTTCCGCACCCTCCACGTCTAATTTTGCATAGGTGATTTTCTTTCCGCAGAGTATGGAGTCAACGGCGGCTACTTGGGTGGGAGTTCCTTGTCCGCTTATTGCAGAATTTCTCCCTGCCTTGTTGTTGAAGTTTATTACTGTATTTTTACTGTATGAGCCAATCTGCCACAGGCTGACTTTATCCAAATTTTCACAGTATTCCTGTAGTTTTTTAAAGTTCTTGGGGTTAGGCTCAAAGGCGGTAATGTCCTTGTATTCATTGTTTGTGTATCTTAAAAATTCCTCAATGGTGTCACCTCGATATGCGCCTAAATCAAGGTAACTTTCAGAGTTTCCCAGTTTTAAAATATTGTTGAATACTTCATCTTTTGCTGTTTCACAATCTGTCAAATACTCAATATTTCCTGTGTATTGAAATTTAATAATGTTTTCGTAAACCTTTTTGCTTTGGTTATCGGCAAGTAATTCATAGGCTTTGTCGAAGTTTTCTATGTTACTGTTATAAAACTCCCTGTCAAATATGTTGTCCCCAAACACAGGCACAGAGGGTACAAGTAAGGTGTGCTTTTTTGCTATGGTTTTGATGTTGTCCATAACATCAGGAAGTTGACTTGCAAAGCATAGAGCGATTACAAAATCGTCAAGTTCCGATTCAAAGTGGGAAAGTTTTTGTACTGTAAAATCGTGAAATTTCTGACCTCGCACAAAATCGTCACTTGCCATAACTCCGTAGGGTTTTATATTCAGTTTGTCAAATTCTCTTATTACCTTGTCGGCACCGTCGCCCATTCCGTAAAGGATGATGGGCTTGTTTGTGTTTTTGAAAAAATCCCATACAGAGGTAAGATTGCTTGTAAAGTTCATATAATCACCGATTTATTAATTAGAAAAAATAAAACGCCCACCCTATTGGGTGGACACTTTGCTGTGTTGGCATCTTCCTATTTTCACAGGCCGTCACCAGCCAACTATCGTCGGCACTACCGGGCTTAACTTCTGTGTTCGGTATGGGAACAGGTGGACCCCCGGCGTCATCGACACCAACTGTGTTTGTCACTCTCTCAAGCGACTTCGTTATTATATCACGTTGTTTTTAAAAATGCAAGTGTTTTTTTAAAAATTCTTTAAATTTTTTATTTTTCTTTATATGCAATAACTAATGTTGACGAAAATATAAAAAAATAGTAAAATACTAAAATAGTATATTGGATTGGATATGATGGTATGACAAAGTCATCTAAAGCACTTATGCTTTTAAGTTCTCTTTCTGTTTACAGGGGAGTGCAGAGCCGAAGTGTAATCAATGGCTATATTAAGCTTTTGACTGCAATGGATGAAACCCCTGTTGAATTTTTAAATGCATATGGAGAGTTTTATTCTTTGTTATGCAGTAGGGGCGTAGCAGATAAGTTACTTTACGCGGTAACAGAAACAGCCCTGTTTGATGAAAATATTTTTACTTTATCGGCAACAGCAGATAATATTAATGCTTTACCGATGAATGTTCTTGACTCTGCAAAAAACGATTTGCAGTCTATTATTTTTGCAGGTTCTCTTACGTCACAGGAAATTATTGATGACTATAAATTTGGCGATGAGATTTCTGACGTTGCTTTTGCACTTCC
>JAQXSC010000010.1 GCA_029218825.1 Oscillospiraceae bacterium
AATGGGAGTTTTTCGGCTATCCTTTTAAGGTGGGAAAAGGAGTGCTTATCCCACGTGATGACACAGAGGTTGTTTTGAGAGATTGTCTGTCGTTTTTGAAAAATATTCCTAACCCTACCGTACTTGACTTATGCAGCGGAAGCGGTGCTATTGCTGTTTCTATAGCAAAGGAAACCCATGCAGATGTAACCGCTGTTGAAAAGTCAGCACAGGCTCTCCCCTATCTTATTGAAAACGTTAGGCTGAACGGCGCAAATGTCAAGGTTATTAACGATGATATTTTCACCTGTATGGATAAATTCAAAGACAGAAGTTTTGACTTGATTGTGTCCAACCCACCGTATATTAAAAGTGAGGAAATCGCCGATTTACAAGTTGAAATCCACCACGAGCCTACAATGGCACTTGACGGCGGAAAAGACGGTTACACCTTTTACCGACACATTATCAAGCACTATAAAAGCAAATTAAAGGTGGGCGGTTTACTTGCTTTTGAAATCGGCGAGGGTCAGTATCGGTACATTGAAAGCCTTTTTAAACAGGAAAATTTTGAAAACATCCGCGGAAGTTATGACTTAGGCGGTATTCAGAGGACCATTTATGGTACTGTGACGGAATAAAAGAAAATTTGTTCGAATTTTTTACCCTAAAAATATTGATTTTTATTTTGTTATAAATTATAATAATATTGTTGAATTTTAGATTTTTTTGCGTTATCGCAGGAGGTATATGATATGGCAGTAGATAAGAATAAAGCGTTGGAAACTGCATTGGGACAGATTGAAAAACAATTCGGCAAAGGCGCAGTTATGAGATTGGGTCAGAACCAGCATATGAACATTGAGCATATTTCCACAGGCTCACTTTCCCTTGATATCGCCCTCGGCATAGGCGGTCTGCCACGTGGAAGAATTGTTGAAATCTACGGACCTGAATCTTCAGGTAAAACTACCCTTTCTCTCCACTGTATTGCAGAGGGTCAGAAAAACGGCGGTAACGTTGCATTTATTGACGTTGAACACGCCCTTGACCCAACTTATGCAGCCGCATTGGGAGTTGACGTTGACTCACTATTAGTTTCACAGCCTGACACAGGTGAAGACGCTTTGGAAATTGCCGAGGCTCTTATCCGCAGCGGTGCTATTGACGTTATCGTTATCGACTCTGTTGCCGCACTTGTTCCCAAAAGCGAAATTGAGGGCGAAATGGGCGAAAGTCACGTAGGCCTACACGCAAGATTAATGTCACAGGCGTTGAGAAAACTTGCAGGTGCTATCAACAAGAGCAACTGCGTTGCTATCTTTATTAACCAACTTCGTGAAAAGGTTGGCGTTGTTTACGGCAATCCTGAGGTTACAACAGGCGGACGTGCGTTAAAGTTCTACTCCTCCGTCCGTATTGACGTAAGAAGAACAGAAACCTTAAAGGTTGGCGGTGAAATGGTAGGTAACCGCACTCGTGCAAAGGTTGTTAAGAATAAAATCGCTCCTCCTTTCAAAGAGGCTGAATTTGATATTATGTACGGTGAGGGCATCAGCCGTATCGGTGAACTTGTGGACTTGGCTGTTAAGGCTGACGTTATCCAAAAGGCAGGTGCCTGGTTCAGTTACAGCGGTGAAAGGCTGGGACAGGGTCGAGAAAATGTTAAGGAGTTGCTGAAAAACAACGAGGAACTTGCAAACAGAATCGAAAAGGATTTGTGGGATAATATTGACAAACTGAGCACAAAAAAACCTACCGCTAAAAAGGGCGCTACAGTAAAACCTGTTGACCCAGAGCCGAAAACAACAGATAAGAAAAGCGCAAATATAGACGTGCTTGTTGACGACTGATGACTATAACTAATGTAGTTCCAAAACGAAAAGGTCTGTCAGCTTTATACATTGACGGTGAATTTGCAGTAAAAATCGACACGGAAACCTTTTTAATAAGCAAATTTTCCGTTGGAAGTCAGATTGATGATGAACAGTTAAAGGAATTAATCGAAAGTTCAAATACAAAACGTGCAAAGGAAAAAGCCCTTTGGCTTATCTCCTACCGTGACCACAGCAAAAAGGAATTGGAAGAAAAGGTAAGAAACAGTTGTGACAGAGATTCCGCTAAAAAGGCTGTGGAAAGATTAGAGGAATTGGGACTTGTAAATGACGAAAAATTTGCACGTAACTATGCCGAGCAACTGTTAAATGTTAAGCACCTGTCCAAAAAGGGCGCAAAGTATAAATTAGTGGAAAAAGGCATTGACCGAGATTTGGCAGATATGATTCTTGATGAAATTTACTTTGACCCACAGGAGCATATTCGCATAATTATCCACAGCAAATATAAAAACCTTGCCGACGAAAAAACAAGGCGCAGGGCTGTATCCGCACTACAGCGAAAAGGCTACGGCTGGAGCGACATTAAATCCGTTATTGATGAATATATTGAGGAAGAATACTATGAAGAATAAGGTTGGAATTATATCCTTAGGTTGCGCAAAAAACAGAGTAGATGCAGAAATGCTGATTGCAAAACTTGATAAAAGCAAGTTTGAACTTATAGAGGACGTGGCCATGGCTGACGCGGCTATAATAAACACCTGCGCATTTATCGAGTCTGCAAAACAGGAAAGCATCGAGGAAATTCTGGAACTTGCAAAACTTAAAGACGAGGGCAAAATAAAGTGCCTGATTGTTACCGGATGTTTGTCTGAAAGATACAAGCATCAGGTTATGGAGCAGTTACCTGAAATTGACGCTTGTGTAGGCATAGGCGCAAATGATGAAATTGCAGAAATTATTACAGAGGCTTTATCAGGCAACAAGGTGGAAAAATATCCACCAAAGGAAAACCTAAACCTTGAGGGAGAGCGTATTCAAAGTACTCCTCAATACTATGCTTATCTTAAAATCGCAGAAGGTTGCGACAACCATTGTACCTACTGCGCAATTCCAATGATTCGAGGAAAATACCGCAGCCGCAAAATCGAAAACCTTGTTAAAGAGGCTCAATGGCTTGTAGATGGCGGTGTCAGGGAACTTATTGTAATTGCCCAAGACACAACATACTACGGTACGGATATTTACGGAGAACCTGCCCTTGCAAAATTACTAAAAGAACTTTGCAAAATCGAAAAACTGAAATGGATTAGGGTGCTGTACTGCTACCCTGAAAGGATTACCGACGAACTTATTGATGTAATGGCAAGTGAGGATAAAATAGTTAAATATATGGATCTTCCTCTACAGCATTGTAACAAAGATATACTTAAAAAGATGAACAGAAAAGGCAGTACAGAGGAACTTACAGCACTTATCGGCAAGTTGAGAAGTGCGATTCCGGATATCACCCTGCGCACTACATTTATTGCAGGTTTTCCGGGAGAAACCGACGAACAGTTCCAAGAACTTGCCCAATTTGCAAAGGATATAAAATTCCAGCGACTTGGCTGTTTTGCTTATTCCCAAGAGGAAAACACAGCCGCCGCAAAACTTCCTAACCAAATTGACGAGGATACAAAAAACAGACGTGCTGAAATCATTATGGAACAGCAACAGTTTATTATGGAGGAATACGCAGAAAGTTTGGTAGGCAAAGAGGTTGAGGTGCTTGTTGAGGGCTTTGACAAATATGCCGAATGTTTCTATGGCCGCACTAAAGGGGATTGTCCCGAGGTTGACGGAAACGTATTCTTTACCGCCACTAATATCAAGCCCCAGCCGGGTAATTTTGTGAAAGTGAGAATTAATGATTTTATAGGCATTGACCCTGTAGGCGAAATGGTATAAAATATAGGTATAAAATTTGCGAGGTTATCAAATGAACTTACCTAATAAACTAACCCTTTCACGGATAATATTAACCCCATTTTTTGTGGCGGCAATATTAATCGACTTTCCTTTTCATTATTTGGTGGCTCTTGCCATATTTGGTATTGCAAGTATCACCGATATGTTAGACGGAAAAATCGCACGAAAAAGAAATATCGTAACAAACTTCGGAAAATTCAGCGACCCCCTTGCTGACAAAATTTTGGTGCTGTCCACCTTGGTATGCTTTGTTCAGCAGGATTTGTGCAGCAGCGTAATAGTAATAATTGTGCTGTTCAGAGAATTTGCGGTATCCTCTATACGACTTCTTGCGGCAACCGACGGAAAGGTTGTAGCCGCAAACATTTGGGGCAAGGTGAAAACCGTATCACAGATTATCGCAATAATTCTTATTTTTGTATTGCAGATTTTCCTTGAAATTTTGAATATGAATTTTGTTCCTGTAGGCAGCAACATTGTGGAATTTTGCGCCTTTGTTTTCAACATAATCGGCAACGTGGCTTTATGGATTTCCACAATTATCTGCGTTATCTCCGGAGTTATCTACATTTGGGACAACAAAAAATTTATCAGTGAAAAATAATTTGCATTTTTCAAAAAATCGTATATAATATTATTAGTTTATATTTAAAAACTGTGATTAGGAGAAGTACCAAGGGGCTGTCAACAGAGAGGAATACATTTGGTGGAAGTATTCTTGATTTTAACTTTGGGAAATGCACCTATGAGTTTTCAGGGGGAATTTAGTATCCTTGAACGGTTAATGGCGTTATACATTTTGAGGGTTACTTTTGTAACTGAATTTGGGTGGAACCACGACTGCGTCGTCCCTTTTGGGATGACGTTATTTTTTTGAGGTGAAATTATGTTTAAGACTTTCAAAGCAGATTTGAATGCTTACCTTGAACGTGACCCTGCTGCAAGAAATAAATTTGAAATATTTTTCCTGTATTCAGGCTACAAGGCTGTTCGCAGTCACAGACGTGCCTATTGGTTTTATCACCACAATATGAAATTTATTGCAAGGTTTATTTCTCAACGGAGCAGGCATAAAACAGGAATAGAAATACACCCTGCCGCCAAAATCGGCAAGGGACTTGTAATCGACCACGGTATGGGAGTAGTAATCGGCGAAACTACGGAAATCGGCGACGATTGTACTATTTATCAGGGAGTTACTTTGGGCGGTACAGGTAAGGACACAGGTAAACGTCACCCCACTATCGGCAACAACGTGCTGGTAGGTGCAGGTGCAAAAGTTTTAGGGCCTTTTACCGTCGGCGACAATGCACGAATTGCGGCAAATGCAGTTGTGCTTTCCGCAATCCCCCCTAACTCGACCGCTGTAGGAGTTCCTGCAAGAGTAGTTAAGGTCAACGGAATCAGGAACGACACACTTGACCAAATCCACATTTCCGACCCTGTTGCACTTGCTTTGTGCAAACTTGAAAACAGAATTGACAATATACAAAAATCTATAGATAAGGAATGAAAAAGATGATTTTATACAATACCCTGGGACAAAAGAAAATGGAATTTGTACCTCACAGCGGCAAAAAGGTGAATATGTACACCTGCGGTCCTACTGTGTATCACTTTGCCCACATTGGTAATCTCCGTACCTACATTATGGAGGACGTTCTTGAAAGATATTTAAGATATGACGGATATGACGTAACAAGAGTTATGAACATTACAGACGTGGGCCACCTTACCTCTGACGCTGACACAGGCAACGACAAAATGGTAGAGGGTGCAAAACGTGAGCATAAAACCGTAATGGAAATCGCCAAGTTCTACACAGACGCATTTTTCAGCGACTGCGCAAAACTTAACATCAAAACTCCTGACGTTGTAGAGCCTGCAACAAATTGCATTGACGATTTTATCAAAATGGTTTCTACTCTTATTGACAAGGGATATGCCTATCTTTCAGGGGGCAACGTGTATTTTGATACCTCAAAACTTGACAACTACTATGTTTTCGGCAATATGAATGCTGACGATTTGGAAGTAGGCGTTCGTGATGATGTTGACCACGACGAAAACAAACGCAACAAAACCGACTTTGTGCTTTGGTTTACAAAGTCAAAGTTTGAGGACCAGGCGTTAAAGTGGGACAGTCCCTGGGGTGTAGGCTACCCGGGCTGGCATATTGAATGTTCTGCAATCAGCATTAAGCACTCAGGTGAATACCTTGATATTCACTGTGGCGGTGTTGATAACGCATTCCCCCACCACACAAACGAAATTGCACAGAGTGAAGCGTATTTAGGTCATAAGTGGTGTAACTATTGGTTCCACGTTCTCCACCTGAATGACGCTCGTGGTAAAATGAGCAAGTCAAAGGGCGATTTCCTTACTGTTTCACTTCTTGAGGAAAAGGGATACAACCCACTTGTTTACAGAATGTTCTGCCTGCAAAGTCACTACAGAAAGCCTTTGACTTTCTCCTATGAAAGCCTTGACAACACGGCAAAGGCATATGATAAACTAATCAAAAGAATTTCCGCCCTTTCGAATGAGGGTGAAATTCAGACCGACTTGGCAAAGGAATTTGAGGGCAGTTTTAAGTCTGCCCTTGATAATGATTTGAACACTTCTTTAGGCTTGACCGCTGTGTATGACGTACTGAAGGCTGACCTAAACGACGCCACAAAGTTGTACCTTATTGAAAAATTCGATAAAGTTTTATGCCTGAACTTAATCTCCGCAGATGAAAGCACAGAGCAAAATCTTGACAGGGAAATAGAAGAATTAATTGCAAAACGTCAAGAGGCAAGAGCCAACAAGGATTGGGCTACTGCCGACGCAATTCGTGATGAACTTGCCGCAAGACACATTAAACTAATTGATACTCCTGAGGGTATCAAGTGGGAAATTCAGGAATAAACAAAAAATCCCCCTCATACCTTGGTATGGGGGGATATTTATGCGATTTATGATACTGACAAAGAGAAGCGTAATTTCAATTTGCCTATGTGCATTATTAGGTATTACGGCGGCGATTACGGGAATTAACACAGTCACAAAGGCTGTTACCACCGCTGCCACCGACAGGATAATTCCCATTTACTGTGTTGACCGCACAAAAAAGGTCTGCGCAATTTCCTTTGACGCAGCATGGGGCAACGAGCAGACGGACACACTCCTTGATATTCTTGATGAGTACAAGGTCAAGACAACCTTTTTTCTTGTAGGTGATTGGGTTAAGAAATACCCAAAATCAGTAAAGAAAATTGCAAAAAAAGGCCACGATGTGGGAAATCACAGCGACACTCACGCCCACCTTTCTCAAATGTCCTGTGACAATATTGTAGCCGACGTGGAAAGTTGTAATGATAAAATTGAGAAAATTACAGGCAATAGACCTACCCTGTTCAGACCGCCCTACGGCGACTACAACAACGATGTGGTAAGTTCGGTTATGGGGATAGATATGTACTGCGTTCAATGGAATATCGACAGTCTGGACTGGAAAGACCCAAGTGTTGACCAAATTGTGCAGAACTGTGTAAACAAACTTGTGCCAGGCTCTATTATACTTTTACATAACGGTGCTACAAACACCCCTGAAGCATTGCCGAAAATTATCGAGGCTATACAGGCGCAGGGTTATGAAATTGTGCCGATTTCCAAGATACTCTTAAAAGGCAACTACACCACAGACGTTCAGGGAAAAATGTGCAAGGCGGATCCACAATAACAAAATCAAAATTGCTGGCAAAATCATAAAATATGTTACTATATAAATGAAATAAGGTATGCCGTATAGACGGTTAGCCCAAGTTTTAGTTAAAAAATAACCGCGACTTTGGTGTAGGGGCGGTTATTTTTTTATGCTTAAAATGTACTATGCACCAACTCTGCAACAGTATTCTTTTATACTTGATATTGCATAAAGTTTGTAAAAATGTTAAACTTGTATTGTTTAAAATAGTTTAGATAAGGATTTTGGGTATTATGGAAGTAAAAATTTTCAATTATTTGCCTGATGAGGCATACAAAATAAGAGAGGACGTATTCATTAAGGAGCAAGGCTTTGTAAACGAACTTGATGAAATCGACAACATAGCCACACACATTGTCATTTACATTGACAACGAGCCTGTGGGAACTTGCAGAGTGTTCTTTGACAGGGAAATGGGAGAATACTTAATCGGCAGAGTTGCCGTGCTTAAAAAATATCGCGGCAGAAATTTGGGTGCTGAAATTATTGCAGAGGCGGAAAAGCAGATTTTGAAAATGGGCGGTAAAAAGGCTGTGTTATCATCACAAAAGAGAGCAAAGGATTTTTACGGTAAACAGGGCTACACCGTATTCGGCGAACTCCACTACGACGAGGGTTGCCCTCACCTATGGATGAAAAAAGAATTAAAGTAACTGTTACTACATAATGAAAACGCACAAGGCTGAACCTTGTGCGTTAATTTATTGTGTGATATAAAATTAGTAAACAATTATCGGCATACCGATATAGGCTTTTGAATACATTTTGCCTACAGCGGAAATCGGTGTATTTACACAACCATGAGAGCCGTTGCCCTTGTAGGTCTGCTTACCGTAATCGGTAGATGGGCGCCATGTACTGTCGTGGATACCCTGACCGTCATATGTAAATCCTAACCAATATTTAACCATAACATCCCAAGAACTTCCGCCGGAAGAACCTCTCAGTCTTGCCGGTGAACTCTTGCTGATTACCTTGTGATAACCGTGGGTTGTATCGTGACTTCCGTAGTTACCTGTAACAACATTTGTATGGCAATACTGCTTATCGTTTACATACATATACATTTCCTGTGTTTCGGTACAGATTTCAACATATGTACCCTTTGCAGTCTGACCATAAGCCTGATCTGTAATATTTACATCAACAATCTTTGAGTTGCTGTAAATCTTCTGTCCGCTCATACTTTTGAATGCTTTGATTGCAAATCTGTAGGTTTTTCCCGGTGTGCATTTTCCGGACAAATATGCAGGGTATGTTTTTGTAGCCTTTAACTTATAATCACCGTTTGGATTTATGTAGAAAATATCATATCCGCTTACGTTCTGTGCAGGTGACCATGTAATCAGCGCTCTTTTCAGGTAGGATTTTGCTGTAACACCGCTGACACCTGAAACACCGGCAGTAGCGGCTACAAATCCGTTTGGACTTACATAAGTTTTATCCTGAACCTTACGGTAGCCTTGTACTCTGTAAATGTAATCAGTTGACGGAGTAACCTTTTTATCAGTATAATTTAACTTTGCTCTCTTGGCAATTAAACTGTAATCGCTGTTTGGAGTTCTTCTGTAAACGTAATATTTCTTTGCGCCCTGTACCTTGCTCCAACTGATACTGATTTTGCTTGATGTAGCGCTGTCAACTTTTACATTCTCCACAGCCTCCATTTTTGTAGTTGTAACAACTGCGGTTGGGTCGCTGTAGGTTGTATAGGTCTTTGTTTTTCTACAAGCGTAGATTTTATATTTATAAATTCTGCCGCTTTTAAGATTCTTATCTGTAAAAGTCTGCTTCTTTTCGTTAGTGATATCCTTATATCTTCTATAGTTTTCAACCTTGCCGTCAGCCTTT
>JAQXSC010000011.1 GCA_029218825.1 Oscillospiraceae bacterium
GATAACATTATGCTCCTCAACGGTAATAATCTGACCGCATTCCTTGGCAGCCTTGATGATGATTTCTCTGTCGATTGGCTTAATTGTGTGGATATTAATTAGACGAGCGTTGATACCCTCTTTTTCAAGAGCCTCAACAGCCTTTCTTGCCTCATTTACGCAAAGGCCTGTTGCGATAACAGCAACGTCATTACCTTCGTGAAGTGTAATGCCTTTGCCGAGTTCAAATTTGTATGTTGCAGGGTCGTTAAAACTGTCAACAGCCAAACGTCCCAAACGGATATATACAGGACCCTCATGCTCAATAGCAGCCTTAGTAGCCTCAATCATTTCGTAGTGGTCGGCAGGGTTAAGAACAGTCATTCCCGGAAGTGTGCGCATCAGCGCAATATCCTCCAAGCACTGGTGAGTAGCACCGTCCTCGCCTGTGGAAATACCTGCGTGTGAACCTGCGATTTTAACGTTAAGGTGCGGATAAGCAATAGAGTTTCTGATTTGCTCATATGCACGACCTGTGGAAAACATTGCAAATGAAGCCGCAACAGGAACTTTACCGGCAGCCGCCAAACCTGCGGCAACACCCATCATATTGCCCTCGGCAATACCGCAATCCTTAAATCTTTCAGGAAATTCCTTTTGAAAAATTGAAGTTTTTGTAGCCGCCGCCAAGTCAGCGTCCAAAACTACAATGTCCTCGTTTGTCTTTGCCATTTCGCAAAGAGCCATACCGAAACTCTCTCTGGTTGCCTTTGAAATTACATCTGCCATTACAGTTCAGCCTCCAATCTTTCAATCTGTTCCTGAAGTTCTTTTGTTGCTACGGCAAGTTCTTCTTCGTTACAAGCCTTTCCGTGCCAACCTACCTGATTTTCCATAAAACTTACGCCCTTGCCCTTAACGGTTTTTGCAAGGACAGCAGTAGGTTTGCCCTTTGTAGTCTTTGCTTTGTTAAGTGCGTTTTCAATTTCTTCAAAATTATGGCCGTCAATTTTGATAACCTCAAAACCAAAGGACTCAAACTTCTTATCTAAAGGCTCAATACCGCAAACCTCCTGAACAGGTCCGTCAATCTGAAGTCCGTTCTGGTCAACGAATACTACAAGGTTGTCAAGGTTATTGTGAGAAGCAAACATTGCAGCCTCCCAAACCTGACCTTCCTCACATTCGCCGTCGCCTAAAACTGTGTAAACTCTGTAGTCTTTATTGTCAAGTTTTGCGGCTAAAGCCATACCGCAAGCAGCCGAAATACCTTGTCCTAAAGAACCGGAACTCATATCAATACCCGGAGTACCTTTCATATCAGGATGACCTTGTAGCATTGCGCCAACGTGTCTTAACTTTTCAAGTTCGCTCCAATCAAAGTAACCCTTTAGCGCCAATACTGCGTAAAGGCTTGGGCAACAATGTCCCTTGGAAAGTACGAAACGATCTCTGTCTGCCATCTTTGGATTTGCAGGGTCAACGTTCATTTCCTTAAAATATAGATAAGTGAAAATGTCTGCCGCTGACAATGAGCCTCCCGGATGGCCTGATTTTCCGTGGAAAGTACCGATAACTGCGCCTAATCTTGCCTTTGCTGCAAGGATTTTAAGTTGTGTTATTTCACTGCTATTCATAATTACTCCTCCTACTGAATATTTACATACGTTAATATATTAACATACTTTTTTCTACACATTTTTCAATTAAAGAATTTTACCCTAACTGTTGCAAGTATTTTTTATTTGTATTATAATTTATTATAAAAGACAGAGGTGATATTATGCTTTTATGCGTTGATGTAGGCAATACAAACATAAAATTTGCAATATATAAAGGTGATAAACAGGTTTTAAAAACACGTTTTTCTACTGACAGCAAAAAAACCGACGACGAATTTGCGGTAGAACTTTATACAATATTTCAAATAAACGGCTTTGAGCCGAAGTCCATAAAAGGCTCGATTATCTCAAGCGTTGTACCGGCTGTAACGGAAAATCTCCAAAAAGCTATACATAAGGTTACCGATTGCAAACCTATCATTTTAGGCCCCGGAGTAAAAACAGGGCTTGATTTAAGAATAGACAACCCTGCTACTTTAGGGTCGGACATTGTGGCGATGTGCGTAGCAGTAAAGGAAAAATACAGTTGTCCTGCCATTGTTATCGGAATGGGCACAGCCACAACTATTGTATATATAAATGAAAACAAATCCTATTGCGGCGGTGCGATTATGCCGGGTGTTTCAATTTCACTTGACGCTCTCACAAGTAACGGCGCATTACTGCCAAGCATAGAATTGAAAGCCACCAAAAAAGTTATCGGCACAAACACCGAGGACTGTATCAGAAGCGGTATTGTTTTAGGCACAGCCTGTAGCATTGACGGTATGATTGAACTCTTCAGAGAAGAAACTCAAACCGACCCATTTATTATTGCAACAGGGGGACTTGCAAACACTATTGCAAAAAATTGTAAAAATGATATAATAATAAATGACGATTTAGTTTTAGATGGATTAATCTCCATCTACAACAGAAACAACTAAATATTAGTTTTGTGCATAAAGGCGTACGCCTTTTGTAAATAAAATTTGCGTTGCACCCATTTGGGGCGACAGCAGGAGGTTTTTATGACAAACACACAGAACAAAATCTACAAACTTGTGGGAACAAGTATTTTAGCCGCAATCATTGTTGTATTGCAGGTTGTTACTACATACTTCCCCACAAAGCCATTCTCAATTACACTTGCGCTAATTCCCATTATTATCGGCGCCGCAGTATTCGACGAATACGTGGGAGCAATTTTGGGCGGAGTTTTCAGCATTGTTGTAATTATTATGTGCGTTATCGGCGCAGACGTAGGCGGTGCCATGGTATGGAACGCAAACCCTTTCCTGTGCATTGTAGTATGTATGCTAAAAGGCGTTGCTGCCGGATATGTTGCCGGTTTAGTTTACCGACTAATCAGCAAAAAGAATACCATTATCGCAACTGTTGTTGCAGGTATTGCTGCTCCTGTTGTAAACACAGGTATTTTCCTGCTAGGTCTTTCCATTTTCTTCAGATCTGTTCTTTTCGCTTGGGCAGGAGATAACGACATTGTTTTCTACGTTCTGTTTATGCTGACAGGATTGAATTTCTTGGTTGAACTTGGAGTAAATATGGTATCGGCTCCGATTATTGTAAGAATTCTAAAAGCAATTAAAGTAGTTAAGTAATTTGTGGGCGGTTTATCCGCCCATATCTTTTACGGAAAAGGTGATATTATGCAGGGAAAAATTCTAAAGTTATTATTAGACGCAGAGGGATATATTTCCGGACAGGCTATTTCCGAAAAATTGAATGTTTCAAGACAGGCTGTAAACAAGTCCATAATGTCATTGCGCAATAAAGGGTACGAAGTTGAGTCCGTTACCAACAAGGGATATCTGCTGAAAAGTTGCCCAAATGTTCTCAACGAGGAACTTATTAAATATCACCTGAATACAAGTGTAATGGGCAAAAAAATCAAGGTGCTGGACAGCGTTACCTCCACTAACGATTACCTGAAAAAGTTAGGGGCAAAGGGTGAGGAACACGGCACAATAATTGTTGCTCGTGAGCAGACCGCAGGAAAAGGACGTTTAGGCAGAGTTTGGCAGACTAAAAAGGACGACGGAATTGCTTTTTCCGTTATTTTAAGACCTGAACTTTCCCCAGTTGAGGTCAGTTCAATCACCCCATTATCAGGACTTGCAGTGTGCAAGGCTATAAATGATTTTTGTATGTTAGACAGCAAAATCAAGTGGCCGAACGATGTTATTGTAGGCAAGAAAAAACTTGTGGGAATACTGACGGAAATGTCCGCCGAATTTGACAAGGTTGAATATATTGTTATAGGTATAGGAATTAATGTGGAGCATACTGTATTTCCTGCGGAAATCGCCCACAAAGCAACTTCAATTCTCCTTGAAACAGGACGTCACATTGACAAAAATAAATTCCTTGTAAGTGTAATAACAAACCTTGAAAAAATACTATTTGAAAACAATTACAGACTTACAGGCGCTGTACTGAAAGATTACACCGACCATTGTGCAACAATCGGCAGACAGGTAACTTTTACACGCGGAAGTCGAAATATTACAGGAATGGCGGTATCCATAAGCAACAGCGGTGAACTTGAGGTTATGCTGTCAAACGGCACAATCGTTACGGTAAATTCCGGAGAGGTTACTGTTCAGGGGATATATTAAAAATTTTCTTTGAAAATTTTTAATGGATAATTGATAATGAAAGGTCGGATAAATTGTTCTGCTAACAGAACTTTTCTATCCGACCATTTTTATAATTTTACTAATTTCCTACAAACAAAAAGCAGCAGGTTTTTAACCTGCTGCTTCGTATGTATCCGTTTATTATGCTTCCTGTGGTGCGCTAACCGGGCAGCAATCTGCACAAGTTCCGCAATCAACACAAGCATCTGCATCGATAACGTATTTGCCGTCGCCTTCTGAAATAGCACTTACAGGGCACTCATCGGCGCAAGCACCGCACATGATACAATCGTCACTGATAGCGTATGCCATGGGATGAACACCTCCTTCATTTAATGATATAATTCTACCACATTTTTAAAAAAATGCAAGTGTTATATGAAATAAAATAAAAAAATTATTCTTCCAAATGCTTCAAATCTTCTATTTCTTTCTTGTCCATCTTGATATATCCGTCCTTTAAAATGCGCACATCCTTAACCGTAAAGGCTGTGGGAGCCGCATCCTCAGGGGCAGAATCAAGTTTAACCTTTAGTGTTCCTGCAATAAGGTTATTCTCAACAACAATGCCTTTTCCGTTGGGAGTTTTGACAATGGCTCCAACCTTAGGTGTATGCTTTAAAAGGTCGGTATATGCGTTCTGCTCGTATTTTAAGCAACACATAAGCCTGCCGCAAGTACCTGAAATTTTAACAGGAGATAGTGACAATCCCTGTTCCTTTGCCATTTTGATTGAAACAGGCTGGAAATCTCCCAAAAAACTGTGACAGCAGAAAGGTCTGCCGCAAACTCCCAATCCGCCCAGCATTTTAGCCTCGTCACGAACGCCGATTTGTCTTAACTCGATTCTTGTTCTGAAAACAGACGCCAAGTCCTTTACCAAATTTCTGAAGTCAACTCTTCCGTCTGCGGTAAAATAGAACAGAATTTTATTGTTGTCAAAAGTGTATTCCACCTCAACAAGATTCATTTTCAGATTATGTTCGGCTATTTTCTTTTCACAGATTTTAAAAGCCTCTTTCTGACGCTTTTTATTTTCCTCAACGTGAGCAATATCGTTATCGGTAGCCTTGCGGATTAAAGGCTTTAAAGGATGAATAATCTCCTCGTCGTCAACATTTTTGTTGGGGATTGCAACCTGTCCGCACTCTATTCCCCTTGCGGTTTCCACGATAACCATATCCCCTGTTTTTAACTCTATATCCTTTGGGTCAAAGTAATAAACCTTGCCCACCTCTTTAAATCTAACACCAATTACCTCTGCCATGTAATCCTCCTGTATTCTGCGCACAGCCAAGTACCGATAAGTTTCAGGCTGACATTTTGCATTACCTTTTTCTGTGCGTCCTGAGTTATTTCTATGAGTTTTAAGTACTGCGCTTTTGTAAGTTTTTTGCAAAGTTTGTGAGCGATATCCTCGTCGGTTTCAGGGACTGCTCCTGCGGAAACGCACAATCCGTCCCTTAACAGCAACACAACATATGACAATGTTTCAAGAGAAGTTTCCCTGTCGCTTAACTTGTAGGTTGCTTTTAACAACTGTATCTCCGACTTTGAGATAATGCCCAATGCAATTTCCTTTGCAATCTCCAAAAGTTCTTTGTTTACTTCTCTCTGATTTTCAAGGGTAAACACAGTTGCTCTTGAAAGTATAGTGGAGAGAAATACGTTGCTGTTTTCACAGGTGAGTATAAACAACACGTCCTGGGGCGGTTCTTCCAAGGTTTTTAAAAATACGTTTTGAGAAATTACCGAAAAACGCCTGTCGCACTCACTTAATATATAAACCTTTGTATCCGCCTGATTAGGCTTTATAGATGCGTCGCGGATAATCCTGTTTATTTCGTCCTTGCTGTAACTGTTTGTTTTGCCCTCACCTTTGGCATAGTAAACGTCGCTGTGAGCCTTTGATTTTGCATTTATACAGTTTTTACATTCACCGCAGGGTTTGTTATCCCCACTGCAAACCGCCCACATAGCAAGGTGTGTACTTAGGTTATCTCTGCTTTCTTCTGTGCCGCCTTGGATGATTATTGCGTGAGGCATACGATTTTGCTGTTCAAGGGAATTTAACGCTGTTTTTAGCCTTTCGTTTCCCTGAAAATCAATAAAATTCATATCCTCACCCCACAATCCTTTTTATTTTAACATATTTGTCAAAAAATTTCCACAGTTATTTTTTTACTTTGGAACTTTTAAATGATTTACCAATACATTTCCCTTGTCATCAATTTCTACAACACAGCAGGTTGGGTTGTAGTAACTACAGGAGCCGGGATTGATAAGCCTTACATTTCCCATAGTTTCGTCAGTAGGAATATGGGTGTGTCCAAAGAAAACAATATCTGCGTTTTTCTCCTCACCGGCATAGGACAGTTTTTCCAATCCGTACTTTGCGGAATACAAATGGCCGTGAGTTACCATTATGTTTTTGCCTGCTACGTTAAACATTTCAACATCTCTTAACTCACAGTTACCAAAGTCGCAGTTACCTCTTACGGCAACTACCGTACTGTTAGTGCAATTCTCTTTCAGCCAGGTTGCGTCTCCTCGAGGGCCGTCTCCGCAAAAAACCACAACGTCGGCATTTACTCCATATTGATTTACAACTTTCTGTAGGTTTCTTATGTTTCCGTGGGAATCAGAGGTAACAAGAATTTTCATAAATATCTCCTATCATATATATTTTTCCTCTGCATAGTATATAGCGAGGTGGTATTATGAATAACAACGATATACAAAAGTTAATGTCTGCTTTTGAGAAAATGGATAACGGTAATAACAATAAAGAAAGCAAAGCAAAGGTAGAACAGATGCTTGGCAATCTTAACGATAAACAGTCGGAAAAAATTAAACAGGTACTGTCCGACCCTGAAAAAACTAAAGAAATTCTAAACTCTCCAGCCGCAAAGGCATTGATGAAGAAGTTGATGAATAATGGATAATATTCAGGAGGCTATTTCAAAAATTATGTCTGACCCTGAAGCGATTAGTCAGGTTCAGAGTCTTGGAAAAATGCTGGGTTTAGGCAGTGGCTCCAACAACGAGCCGCCGCCTCCGGCCCCTGTGGAAAATAATAATAACAATATTCCAAATGAAATGATGTCAAAATTAACTCAAATTATGCCCCTTTTCAGCAGGTTACGTCAGGAGGACGATACCACAAGATTACTTTCGGCACTGCGACCTTTTTTAAGCGAGGAAAAACGTATAAAGTTAGATTCCGCAAAAAGGATATTGCAGTTTATGAAACTGATACCGCTGTTAAAAGAAAGCGGACTTGTTGATTTAAACTTATTTTAGGGGGTAAAAATGTTGGCAGATATGGATTCAATAACAAGGGACGCTTTGAAAAGAGCCCAACAGATGAACGGTTACTCCAAAAGAAATAACAACTCTGCAAAACAAACCCCACCGCCACAAGTACCGCAGGAAAAATCGGCGGAAATTTTGCAGGAACTCCAATCGAAAAAAGCAGAAGTAATACAGCAAGATAAATCTCCGAACTTTTTGGATACGTTGCTTGGAAACAAGGAGCAAAGCCTTATTCTCCTACTTCTTGTGTTACTTATGAACGAGGATTGCGACCCCTCATTGTTACTTGCCCTTTTGTATTTATTGCTGTAATCGGTATTAATTTTAGCATTTTAACCTGATAAATTCAATACATATATACACTCTTGTTGTTTTTTATCGAAAGTGGTATAATTAGTTTACTGCTTTTTACAGGGGGTGTTATTATGCTGAAAAAAGGTGAACATTTTGAGCCTTTGGGGAACGGTGTTGAAATAATAGTATCGGATTTATTTCATTTTTCTACGGATACTATTTTACTTTCAGATTTTGCAAAACCAAAGTCAAAGACAAAGGCGGTTGATTTAGGTACAGGCTGTGGCACAATTCCTTTGCTGTGGGCAAGGACTAACTCCGCTATGGAAATCAATGCTGTTGAAATTCAGGAGCAGGGTTGTGATATGGCAAAACGCAGTGCAGAGCATAATAACATAGAAAATATTAACGTATTGAATTGTGATATGAAAAATCTGAAAGGCGTGTTGCCCTTTGGATATTTTGATTTGGTAGTCTGCAATCCCCCGTACAAAGAGGACGGAACAGGCATCAAGAATCCCGAAAATGAAAAACTGATTGCACGTCACGAAAACAACCTTTCCATTGACGATATTACCCTGACCGCTAAAAACCTGTTGCAATTTGGTGGCAGATTTTGTCTTTGCCAACGTCCTGAAAGGCTTGTTGATGTGTTGAGTTCTATGCGAAAAAACGATATAGAACCAAAACGTTTAAGATTCGTACAGCAAAGGGAATCTAAAAATCCAAAGTTGTTTTTAGTTGAGGGAAAACGAGGCAGTAAACCCTCAAGTTTAATAGTAGAGAAAACTCTCTTTATAGAGGACAGCAAGGGAGATTTTTCACAGGAAATGAGAGAAATTTACGGAGCATACAAGGAGGCATATTATGGATAAGACACTTTACGTTGTAGGTACGCCTATAGGCAATTTGTCCGATATGTCACCTCGTGCCGTTGACACTTTGAGAAATGTTGATTTTATAGCCGCCGAGGACACGAGAGTTACACTGAAACTGCTTAATCACTTTGATATTAAAAAGCCTATGGTAAGTTACTACGAACACAACAAACGTGAACGCGGTGAAATTATCTGCAACAGGATTTTGTCAGGTGAAAGTTGCGCTATTGTAACTGACGCAGGTATGCCCTGCATTTCCGACCCGGGGGAGGATTTGATAAAACTATGTGAGGAAAAGGGCATAAAAACTATTGTAGTTCCCGGCCCCAGCGCAGTTATTTCCGCCCTTGCGGTAAGCGGACTTGAAACAGGCAGATTTTGTTTTGAGGGATTTTTAAGCGTCAATAAAAAAAGTCGCAGAGAACATTTGCAAAGTCTTGTAAACGAAACAAGGACAATGATTTTCTACGAAGCTCCCCACAAGTTGCCCTCAACGCTCAAAGACCTGTACTCCGCATTTGGTGACAGGAAGTTGACTATAGTACGTGAGATTACAAAAATCCACGAAGAAACCATACGCACCACCACCAAATATGCCGCTGAAAACCTTGCAGACAGCGGAATAAAAGGTGAAATCGTGCTTGTTATCGAAGGCAAAAAGCAAGAGGAAATTGCTGAGGAATACACCCTTGAACAGGCTGTGGAAATTGCTGAAAAACTAATTGAAAAAGGCTATAAATCAAGCGAAGCCGCAAAGGAAGCCGCATCAATAACAGGATTTAAGAAAAACGAAATTTACAGGGAATTAATATGACATACGAAAATGCACTTGAAATTATACACTCACTAAACAAGTTCGGTATGAAACCGGGACTTGACAGAATAAAAAAACTGTTGTCCCTTATGGGTAACCCTCAGGACAAGTTGAAATTCGTCCACGTTGCAGGTACAAACGGCAAAGGTTCAAGTTGTGCTATGATTAGTTCCGTGCTTGTTCAGGCAGGGTATAAAACAGGACTTTTTATTTCACCATTTATTACGGATTTTCGAGAGCGGATACAGATTAACGGTGAAATGATAAGCAAAGATTGTCTTGCAAATGCAGTTGAAAAGACCTATCCCCTACTGCAAAAGTTAGAAAAAGAGGACTGTATTATCACCGAATTTGAGTACGTTATGGCTTTGGAGTTTTACATACACTTTAAAGAAAACTGTGACGTTGTTGTTTTGGAAACAGGACTTGGGGGATTGTACGATTGCACCAACGTAATTTTACCGCCCCTATGCTCTGTTATTACTACAATAGGGCTTGACCACACCGCTGTTTTGGGCAACACTATTGAGGAAATTGCCCTGCAAAAATGCGGTATTATCAAGAAAAACTCGCCTGTAATTACCTCAAATCAGGACGCAAAAGCAATAGAAATTATCAGAAAAACCGCAGAGGAAAACAACTCAAAATTAATCGAGAGCAATTCTATTGACTTTGAAAACATCAGCCAAAGTCTTTTTGGCACAAACTTTACATACAAGGGCATCGGCATAAATCTGCCATTAATCGGCGAACATCAGATTGAAAACGCAAAAACCGCTATGGCAACTATTGAGGTGCTGAAAAGTTCCTTTAAAATTACTGATGAAAATATTGCCCAAGGTTTTGCAAAATCTGTCAATCCTGCAAGGTTTGAGGTATTAAGCAAAAATCCTTTGATTATCCTTGACGGCGCACACAATCCCAACGGAATTGAGGCGCTGAAAAACGCGCTCAACACCCACATTAAAGGGGTAAAGCCTGTTTGCATTATGGGAATGCTCTCAGATAAGGACAGCAAAAGTTCGGTAAAAATACTTGAAAGAATGTTTAGTACGATATTTACAGTTCCTGTGGATAACCCTCGAAGTCTGTCCGCTGATGAATTAAAGGCAGAATGTGTTGATTATTTTGAAAATGTAATAAGTTGTGAAAGTCCTTTTCAGGCTTTTGACGATGCACTTGCCCTATCAGAAAATCAACAACTTCCCATTATCATATGCGGTTCTTTGTACCTTGCCGGTGAAATAAGACCCTACATTTTAGAAAAAATTAAATAACAATTTTTCCGCAAGGAAATTCTACAAATTTTTCAACCTACACCGAGTATTATTGGTGTAGGTTATTTTTTATTTTTCAGAAAAAGGAAGTTAAAAATGCTGGATACCAAATACAAAAACGACATATTAACCGTAAAACTAAAAGGTGAAATAGACCACAACAGCGCAGCAAAACTCAGGACAGCCATAGACAGTCAAATTAACGCTTTACGTCCGAAGTTGCTGGAACTTGATTTTTCAAAGGTGGGCTTTATGGACAGTTCAGGAATAGGACTGATTATGGGGCGATACCGCTCTATGGGATTAATAGGCGGAAAAATAAAGGTGGTAAATGTGCCTGAAAATATCGGCAGAATAATAAGCCTTAGCGGAATATCAGCATTGGGGGTACTGAAATGAACGTTATTAATGAAATGCACATTAAATTCATAAGCAAAAGCACAAATGAGGGCTTTGCACGTTCCGTTGTTTCCGCATTTATTCTGGAACTTGACCCTACCATAAACGAGATTGCCGATATAAAAACCGCTGTCAGCGAGGCTGTGACAAATTCCATTGTCCACGGATATAAAAGGGAAAGCGGACTGATTTACATAGACGCCAAAATCACCGACAGCAAAAAGGTGATAATAAAAATCCGTGACAAAGGCATAGGTATTGAAAACGTAGAAAAGGCTATGGAGCCGTTGTTTACAACCTCACAGCAAGAGGAACGTGCAGGACTTGGATTTACGGTTATGCAGAGTTTTATGGACAGAGTAAAGGTTAAATCCACCCCAAACAAAGGCACTACCGTCACCTTGGAAAAGCAAATTATCTCTGTAAGATGAAAAACAGGGATAAACTTGTTGAGGACAATTTAGGGCTTGTCCACTCCTGCTGTCAAAAGTTCAAAAATCGTGGTATTGAATATGACGATTTGTTTTCGTCAGGGTGTATGGGGTTGATTAAAGCCATTGACAACTTTAACCCTGACTACGGACTGCAACTTTCCACCTATGCCGTGCCTGTAATATTAGGTGAAATCAAGCAACTTTTCAGAAACGGCGGAGCAGTAAAGGTCAGCAGAAGTCTTAAAGAACTCTCAATGAAAATCAACAAAACAAGCAACGATTTTCAACTAAAGCACAACCGCCCTCCAACTGTAGGTGAATTAGCAAAAATTCTTGAAACTACAAAAGAAAAAATAAACGAGGCATTAAACGCAACTCGTCTGCCCCTATCTCTTACAACAGATGATGAGGATGATATTAAAGAACTTGATTTGCCCTGTGACGACGAAGTTGAAATGCTGACGGAAAAACTTGCGCTGAAACAGGTTATTTCCCAACTTGATACTACCGACAAAAAGATAATAGAATTGCGTTACTACAAGCACCAAACCCAAACACAGACAGCAAAAATCCTGAATATGACACAAGTTCAGGTAAGTCGCAGGGAAAAGAAGATACTTATGTTTATGCGACAAAAGTTGTCTGTATAACTAAATCTGTAATCTGCCAAATATAAAATCTCCACAGAATAACCCCACCGTACTGAACACGGTGGGGTTGTTCTGAATTATATTATATCTCCGCTTAATGATTTTTCCATAGTATCCTTGGGGTCTTTATTTGAATTTAAAGTAAGCCACAGTTTAATATATGCCGAAACAGGAGTAATATTGTTAAGGCAGGTTATATTGAAATCTTCAAATTTCTTTGTGCTTTCATAAACTGCACCCTCAGTTGTACCTGTTAAATAGACTTTTATATTTCTTTTCTTTGCCTCTCTGAAAAAACTTTTTGCAGAATGGGAAACCGTGTTGATTGTACCGGAGTGAAAACTGTTGTGGATAACATATTTTACCTCGTCATTGATTTCAGGGTAACACATTCCCACATATGGATTTATCCACATAATTTCCTTTGAAAACTCCCCTATATTCTCCAAAGACAAAGGTGGAATTTCGTCAGCCTTTTCAACATAATCAGGATTTTTTATAAAGTTAAAATCCTGATCAAATTCGCCGTATTCCATATTGAAAGCGCTTTCAAAATTATCAGAAAACGCATTGTTATGAAGGAGCCTTGTACCTCTGTGGATTTTCAAGTTTTCGTTTCGGTTTTTATAGGAAACCCAAACTCCTTTTCCGCTTTTCCTCTCAATGAATTTAACTGCGCCCTGCAAATTTTCCACGCCGTTTGCTCTATGGTCTGTCAAGGTATAATTGCTTGACACAAGGCACACAGGGATAGTATCTGAGCCTAAAGCATAGGACAGATCCGAGGCGGTATATTGCAAAGTGTCTGTTCCGTGAGTTACGATTATACCACTGTAATCTTTATTCAAATTGTCCTTGACGCATCTTGCTAACTTACCAAGATTTAAGCCTGTGTTATTTTCGCTGAGTTCATAGTAAGGCTCAATTACGTCATAGTCAAAATTCAATCCGTACTTATCCTTATACATTTCAAGCAGGGTGTAGGGCTTACTTTTATCCTTGTAAATGTATTTACCCTTTTGGGTACTGCCGATAGTACCGCCGGTAAAAATCATTAGTATTTTCATATTATCCTGTCAACTCTCTGTTGAAAAAATCCCCACACAGGTGGGGATAAATTCTTATTCATATAGTTTTTTCAAGTCCTCTAAATTGTATGGGGTCTGCTGGTAAACGTAATAGTTCAGCCAATTTGTGAAAAGTAATGTTGCGTAACTCCGCCATACCATAGGAGGTTTTTTTGAGGGGTTATCATCAGGGAAATAGTAACGTGGGATATTTGGATTTATCCCCTTTTCCCTATCTCTGAAATATTCCTTTGCAAGTGTGTCAAAATCATATTCAGCGTGTCCCAAAACGTAGAATTCTCTGCCGTTTTTATTGCAGACTACAGACACTCCTGCTTCCTCACTTATTGCAAGTATTTCAAGGTCTTTATCCTTTTCAATATCCTCTTTAAAAACTCCTGTGTATCTTGAGTGCGGAATTTCAAAACCGTCGTCAAATCCCCTTAACAATGGGTGTAGAGGGTCAAGGATTTTGTGGTTATAAACACCGGAAAGTTTTTCCTTAAGTTCATACTTTCTAACGCCGTGGTTATAGTAAAGCCCAGCCTGTGCGCCCCAACAAATATAAAAGGTTGAATAGACGTTTTTCTTTGCCCACTGCATAATCTCACAAAGTTCATCCCAATAGTCAACATCCTCAAAGTCGAGAAGTTCTACAGGCGCACCTGTGATAATCATTCCGTCAAATCTTGTATCTTTAATTTCTTCAAAGGTTTTGTAAAATGTTGTCAAATGCTCCGAGGGTGTGTTTTTTGAGGTGTGTGTTGCAGTTTGCAAAAGTTCAATATCAACCTGCAAAGGACTGTTTCCAAGCAACCTTAAAAGTTGAGTTTCCGTTTCGATTTTTGTAGGCATAAGGTTAAGGATAACTATCTTTAAAGGACGTATATCCTGAGCCATTGCCCTTTCATTTGGCATTACAAAGATGTTCTCACTTTCCAAAATCTTTATCGCCGGTAATTCACTTTGAACTTTAATAGGCATTTTTACACCTCCTGTTTTAATTTATTTAAAAATTAATACTGTTTGCCCCAATATACCATATGCTTTGCTTTTTTGCCACAGCATACGCAAGTATCTGCAAGATGCTCTTCCTCAAAAGGAATACAACGGCTCTTAACACCGCCTGTAGCCTCTTTGAGTTTTTCCTCACATTCACTGTCACCGCACCACATAGCCTTGATAAATCCGCCTTGCTCTTTGCCAAGGGAGATAAATTCATCATATGTTGTAGCAACGTGAGTTTTCTCCTCCATATTTTTGAGGGCTCTTTCATACATTCCGTCGTGAACGTCCTGTAAAGCCTTTGCCACAGCCTCTGAAAGATTTTCAATAGGCACAAAAATCTTTTCTCTTGTGTCACGTCTTACAATTACGCACTGACCTTTTTCAATATCTTTCGGACCTATTTCAACTCTTACGGGAACGCCTTTCATTTCATACTCGGCAAACTTCCAGCCGGGAGCGTGGTCGCTGTCGTCAAGTTTAACTCTGAAATCCTTTTTAAGAATATCCTTTAACTCATTGGCTTTCTCTAAAACTCCCTCTTTGTGCTGTGCAATAGGAAGAATTGCAACCTGAATCGGACTAACCTTTGGCGGTAAAACAAGTCCGTCATCATCGCCGTGTACCATAATAATTGCGCCAATCATTCTTGTGGAAACGCCCCAAGAAGTCTGGTGAGGATAGTGGAGCTGATTATCCTTGCCTGTATAGGTAATGTCAAAACTTTTTGCAAAGCCGTCGCCGAAGTAGTGGGAAGTACCGCCCTGCAAAGCAACACCGTTGTGCATCATAGGCTCGATTGTGTAGGTAGCCTCAGCACCTGCAAATTTCTCTTTTTCTGTCTTTTTGCCCACAACCGCAGGAATAGCAAGAGTTTCCTTGTAGAAATCTGCATATACCTGTAGCATACGCAGAGTTTCCTCCTGTGCTTCCTCAGCAGTTTCGTGCATTGTGTGACCCTCCTGCCACAAGAATTCTGATGTTCTCAGGAAAGGTCTTGTTGTTTTTTCCCATCTTACTACCGAACACCACTGATTATAGAGTTTCGGCAAATCGCGGTAGGTATTGATAACCTTTTTGTAATGCTCACAGAAAAGTGTCTCGGAAGTAGGACGAACGCAAAGGCGCTCGTTTAACTTTTCCTGTCCGCCTATTGTAACCCACGCACACTCGGGAGCAAAGCCCTCAACGTGGTCTTTTTCTTTCTGTAAAAGGCTCTCGGGAATAAACATTGGCATATATACGTTTTCTACACCGGTTTCCTTAAAACGTCTGTCAAGGTCGGCTTGAATGTTCTCCCAAATAGCATAACCGTATGGACGAATTACCATACATCCCTTTACGCCTGAATAGTCAACTAACTCGGCTTTTTTTACAATGTCGGTGTACCATTTTGCGAAATCCTCGTCACGGCTTGTAATAGCCTCAACCATCTTTTTATTATTTGCCATAATTATCATAGCCTTTCTGCACGTTACTATACAATCTAAAATTGTGCTTATAATATTTCATACCTTTTAATTATACATAATACTTCTGTTTTTTTCAAGCATTATATTTTTCAAAAATTACACAAAAAGAAAACCCATTACCAAGAAACTCGGTAATGGGCAAATTTAATCGTTATAGACTTTATTATGAGTTAGCCTCGATGTATGCTACAAGTGAGCCAACTGTCTTAATGTTCTCGATTTCGTCATCAGGAATTTCGATTTCAAACTCGTCCTCGATTGACATAAGTAGGTCAACAACGTCAAGAGAATCTGCACCAAGATCGTCCTGTAGGTTTGTATCCTCGGTGATTTTATCCTCCTCAACGTCAAACTGCTCTGCTAAAATAGCGATTACCTTTTCTAATACCATAGTATTTATCCTCCTATAAATATTTTTCTTTGATACCGCTTATATTGTGGACAAAACGGTATATTTTATGCTACAATAGTCTATGTTGATTTCATACACTATTGTGTTGCTACTAAAACATATTATTAATTATTGAGTACTTTGTCAATAGATATTTCAAAATTTTTACTATTTTTTAAAAATTTATTTAAGGGGTTTTATGTTATGAGCAAAAAGAGATATGCAGTTATCGGCCATCCAATAGGACACACAATGTCGCCTTTTATTCACAAAAGGCTTTTTGACCTTGCAAATATTGACGCTGAATATTCCGTATTGGATATTGCACCGGAAAATTTAGAGCGGGAATATCACAATACCTTAATAAAACTTGACGGATATAACATTACAATTCCACACAAACAGGCGATTATTCCTTTCCTCGATTTAACCGACCACAAGGCTACATTATACGGAAGTGTAAACACCGTTGCAAATATCGGCGGTGTTTCCGCAGGCCACACAACAGACCCTGACGGATTTCTAAAGGCTCTTGCTTATGCAAACATTCCTCTAAAGGACAGAGTTGTTATTTTAGGTTGCGGCGGTGTTGCAAGGACAATGGCTTATGAGGTGCTTCTAAAGGGCAACGACCTTGAATTTGCTGTAAGGCAAGAGGATACTGCTATGGTGGAAAAACTCATATCAGAGATTAAAAATACTTTTAAAACCGCAACTGTAAAATACTGCACAATTCCACAACTGTCAGGTGATATTACAACACTTATTAACGCAACTCCAATAGGTATGTCACCAAAGTCGGATGCACAGCCTGTTTCCGACGAAGTAATCGGCAGATGTGCAAACGTATTTGACGCAGTTTACAACCCACTTGAAACTGTGCTTATTCAGAAGGCTAAAGCAAACGGAAGTAATGCCGAGGGCGGTATGTCTATGCTTGTATGGCAGGCTGTTGTATCACATTATCATTGGGATAAAAGCACCTACCCCTCTGAAGAAGTTGAAAAAATATGTATCGACGCCGCTAAGGAGTTGAGCAACAGATAATGAACAATATAATTTTATGCGGATTTATGGGTTGCGGTAAAACAACCGTTGGCAAAAATCTTTCAAAACTTGCCAATATGAAGTTTGTGGATATGGATAAGTACATTGAAGAAAAGGCGAATATGACTGTTTCCGAAATTTTCGATAAATTCGGCGAAAGCGGATTTCGAGATATGGAGCATCAGGCTTGTGTGGAACTTTCATCTTCCACCGACTTTGTAATCGCAGCAGGCGGCGGTACATTAACCTTTGACAGAAACGTTGATGTGTTAAGCAAAACCGGCACAATCGTGCTTATTGACGCAAGTTATGAAACACTTTGCAACAGGCTGAAAACCGACACAAAACGTCCCCTGTTACAATGCGAAAACCGTAACGAAAAAATCAAGGAATTACTTGACAAAAGAATGCCCCTGTATAAAAAGGCGTCAACTGTTACCGTAAACGGAAACCAAACGCCTAAAAAGGTTGCAGAGGAAATACTTAACAAGATTAAACAGCATTGACCACAGCGCTTTAAAGTGCTAAAATATAACATTGTGATTAAGTTGTAAAAATATATTAAAAAGGATTTGATTATATGATTATTGTTTTAAAACCAAGTTGCAGTAAGGAACAGCAAATTAAGTTTTCAAATATGCTAAAGGACAACTATGACGTTAAGGTAAACGTCTGGGAGGGTGTTCACTCTACCGTATTAGGTCTTTTAGGCGATACTACTCAGATTGACATTGAATACATTGACGCACAGGATGTTGTTGAAAGCGTAAAACGTGTTCAGGAGCCCTACAAAAAGGCTAACCGTAAATTTCATCCTGAAAATACTGTTATCGACATCGGCAACGGTGTAAAAATCGGTGACGGAAGTTTACAGATTATGGCAGGGCCTTGCTCTGTTGAGTCCGAGGAGCAGATTATTGAAGTTGCAAAGGCTGTTAAGAAAAGCGGTGCTACAATTCTCCGCGGAGGTGCATTTAAGCCCAGAACTTCACCTTATGCTTTCCAAGGCTTAAAATCAGAGGGACTTGACCTGCTTAAAATCGCAAGAAAAGAAACAGGTCTGCCTATAGTTACTGAAATTATGCGAGCTTCACACATTGATATGTTTGAAAACGTTGATATAATTCAGGTTGGTGCAAGGAATATGCAGAACTTTGAATTGCTGAAAGAACTTGGAAAAATCGACAAGCCGATTCTTCTTAAACGCGGTCTTTCCGCTACTATCGAGGAATGGTTAATGTCTGCGGAGTACATTATGGCTGAAGGCAATAATAAGGTTATTCTTTGTGAACGCGGTATTCGTACATATGAAAACTTCACAAGAAACACCCTTGATATTTCCGCAATTCCAATCGTTAAGAAATTATCCCACCTGCCGGTTGTAGTTGACCCAAGCCACGCATCAGGCAAAAGTTGGTTGGTAGAGCCACTTGCTATTGCCGCAGTTGCCGCAGGCGCAGACGGACTTATTATTGAAGTGCACAACGACCCTCCACACGCATTATGCGACGGCGCACAGTCACTTACTCCACAGCAGTTTGACGCAGTTGCAAACAAAGTATTCAGCCTGAAAAACGCACTGAAATAAGGTGATTTTATGAATATCGCAGTAGTTGGTATGGGTATAATCGGCGGTAGTTTTTGCAAAGCCTTTAAGAAATACACAGACCATTATATTATCGGAATAAACCGTACACAGTCCACTTTGCAACAGGCTTTCGATTGCAGAGCCATTGACGAAATGGGCAACGAAGAAAGCCTTAGTAAGGCTGACGTGGTTATTATGGCGGTTTATCCTCAGGCAACAGTTGAATATATTGAAAAATACGGCAGTTACCTGAAAAAAGGCTGTATCGTAACCGACTCCTCAGGTATCAAAACGGAGATTTGTCCGCAGATGGTTGCCCTTTCCAAGAAATTCGGCTTTACATTTGTGGGAAGTCACCCTATGGCAGGTAAAGAAACTAATGGTTTTTCCTCTGCCGATGCCGATTTATACAGAGGCGCAAGTTATATTATCGTTCCCTGCGAGGCTGACGATAGCACTGTAAAAATCCTGTCCGACCTTGCTATGGAAATTAACTTCGGACAGATTAAACTTTCCACCCCTGAGGAACACGACAGAATGATTGCCTTCACCTCTCAACTCCCCCACGTTTTAGCCTGTTCCTATGTGTTAAGCCCTTGCTGTATAAATCACAAGGGATTTTCCGCAGGCTCTTACCACGATGTTTCAAGGGTGGCTAATATCAACTCAAAACTATGGAGCGAACTTTTTATTGAAAACAGAGAGCCTTTACTGAAAGAGTTAGATATACTAATTGATAACATAACAAAAATTACAGACGCAATTAATGATAAAGACATAGTGCGCCTACAGGAATTACTTGAACAATCCCACAAAACTAAGGAGGCACTTGGTGAATGAGAACGATTAAGGTTCAGACAGGACGTCCATATGAAATTTTAATTGAACGTGGACTTATTGATAGATGCGGACAGTTTATTAAAGAGGTGAGCAAGGCTCAGAAGGTATGTGTTGTAACCGACAGTAATGTTGAAAAAATATATGCCCAAAGGGTTATTGACTCAATCAAAGAGCAGGGCTTTGAAACAAAACTTTTCGTGTTTGAGGCAGGAGAAGAAAGAAAACGTCTGCCAACTATTTCAAATATGTACAGTTGTTTTGCCGACTTCCATATGTCACGTAAAGACCTTGTTGTAGCATTAGGCGGCGGTGTCACAGGAGATATGGCTGGTTTTGCCGCTGCAAGTTATATGCGTGGCATTGAATTTGTGCAGATTCCCACCTCACTTCTTGCACAGGTTGATTCCTCTGTTGGGGGAAAAACAGGCGTGGATATTGAACAGGGCAAAAATCTTGTAGGTGCTTTCTGGCAACCCAACAGGGTTATTATCGACCCTGACACTTTGAAAACTCTGCCACAGCACTTTATAAACGACGGTATGGCTGAGGTTATTAAATACGGATGCATAAAGGACAGCAAACTGTTTGATACCCTCAAAAATGAAAATGCTTTGGATATTATCGAGGATATTATTGAAATATGTGTTTCAATAAAAAGAGATGTGGTAAATGCCGACGAACGTGAAAAAGGCGAAAGAATGTTACTTAATTTTGGACACACTTTAGGCCACAGCCTTGAAAAAATCTACAACTACAGTGGACTTTCCCACGGTGAGGCTGTTGCAATCGGAATGTGCATAATCACAGCCGCATCGGAAAAGGCAGGGATTACAAAAAACGGCACTACAGAGGAAATTATATCCCTTTGCAAAAAATACGGACTGCCTACCACTGACAATGCAAGTCCGAAAGAAATCGCAGAGATTTGCTCAAGCGATAAAAAGTCAAGCGGCGGCATTGTAAACCTTGTGCTGTTAAAGGAAATCGGAACAAGTTTTACACAACCTACAAAACTTATTGAACTCGAAAACTTTATTACCCTTTAAGGATTTGAATATATGAATAATGTAAATGTTGAACCATCGCAACTTAACGGAACAGTTGCAATTCCCCCATCAAAAAGCGACGTTCACAGGGCGATTATCTGCGGTGCATTGTCAAGGGGAAAATGCGTAATTTCTCCTGTTGACTTATCCGAGGATATCAAGGCTACCATTGGCTGTGTTGAAACCCTGGGAGCAAAAGTCAATATCACCAACGGCGTACTCACCATTGACGGAAGTGAAATGTTCAAGGGGAATAATTATCAAATATTTTGTAACGAAAGCGGTTCTCTCCTTAGATTTATTATCCCTGTAGTCAGCGCTATGGGCATAAGCGCAACTTTTACAGGAGCAGGCAGATTGCCTGAAAGACCTATCGGAATTTACCTTGACTGTCTGCCGAAAGCAGGGGTAAAATGCACTACAAAGTCAGGACTTCCCCTTACTGTAGAGGGGCAATTACAACCGGGAGAATTTGAAATTCCCGGAAACGTCAGTTCACAGTTTATTACAGGTTTGCTTTTTGCGTTGCCATTATTAAAAGAGGACAGCAAAATTATCCTCACCTCTCCTCTTGAAAGCGTTGCATACGTTGACATTACCATTAACGTAATGAAAAAATTTGGAGTGATTATCGAAACCACAGACTACGGATATTTCGTAAAGGGCAATCAAAAATACATACCCAAAAACTACACTACCGAGGGTGACTGGAGCAACGCCGCATTTTTTATGACAGCGGCGGCAATTAAGGGCGATATTACCGTTACAGGTGTTGACAAAAACTCCGCCCAAGGCGACAAAGAAATTGCAGAAATTCTGAAACGATTTGGCGCAAAGGTAGAATTTACAGACAACAGCGTTAGAGTTCAAAAGGGTGATTTAAAAGCCACAGATATAGACGCAAGGCAAATCCCCGACCTTGTACCCATACTTGCAGTTTGCGCAACCTTTGCAGAGGGTACAACACACATTACAGGCGCTGAAAGATTGCGTATAAAGGAAAGCGACAGACTTTCCGCTATTGCAAACGCCATAAATCAGTTAGGCGGTAATGTAGTTGAAAAGCCTGACGGACTTGTGATTACAGGTGTTAAGTCATTAAAGGGCGGTACAGTTCAGGGAGTAAACGACCACAGAATTGTTATGGCGATGTCAGTTGCAACACTTATGGCAACAGATACTGTTACCATTACAGATATGGAAAGCATAAAGAAAAGTTTTCCAAATTATTTTGAGGAATACAACCGATTAGGAGGAATAAGTTATGTCAACCTTCGGTGATAAAATAAAACTAACCGTTTTCGGAGAAAGTCACGGCAACGGAATCGGCGCAGTTATTGACGGTATTCCTGCCGGTTATAAAATTGATATGGACAAGGTCTTGCTACAGATGTCAAGACGCGCCCCCGGCAAGGACAAAACCGCTACTCCAAGAGTTGAAAAAGACTTTCCAAACGTAAAGTCAGGTATTCTCAACAACGTAACCACAGGTGCGCCTATTTGTTGCGTTATTGAAAACACTAACACTCAAAGCGGTGACTATTCTAACCTTTTAAATGTTCCCCGGCCCGGACACAGCGATTACACAGCCTACGTAAAATATCAGGGCTGTAACGATATTCGCGGCGGCGGTCACTTCAGCGGAAGGCTCACTGCCCCTATAGTTTTTGCCGGTTCGATTTTCAGACAGATTTTAGAGGAAAAGGGCATAAAAATTTCCGCCCACATAAGTTCAATCGGTAATGTTGAGGATGAAAATTTCGACCCTGTTAATATAGATACTCAACTTATGGACAGGCTCTCAACTTCAAGATTTTCCCTTATTGATGAAAGCAAGGAAGAAGAAATGCGCCAAGTTGTAGAGGACGCAAGAATGAGTTTAGACAGCGTAGGCGGAACTGTAGAATGTGTTGTTACAGGTATGCCTGTAGGTGTAGGCGGTCCGTTGTTTGAGGGAATTGAGGGGCAGATAGCAAAGGCTATGTTCGGTATTCCGGCAGTTAAGGGCATTGAGTTTGGCAAAGGGTTTGAAAGTGCCAAACTGAAAGGCTCTGAAAACAACGACCCCTTTGAATACAAAGACGGAAAAGTTGTTACTTCTACAAACAACTGCGGCGGTATTTTAGGGGGTATTTCAAACGGAATGCCTGTTACTTTTAAAATAGCAATCAAACCTACTCCGTCAATTTCAAAAGAGCAAAACTCTGTAAATCTGCAAAGCCGTGAAAATGACAAGTTAATTGTTAAAGGCAGACACGACCCTTGTATTGTTCCAAGAGCAGTACCTGTAGTTGAGGCTATGGCGGCTATTGCGATTTTTGACTTACTGTAATCAGGTGATTTTATGAGAGATTTAAAAGAAATCAGAAAAAGTATTGACGAAATTGACAGTCAAATTATCGAACTTTTCAAGAAAAGAATGGACTGTGCAAAAGAAGTTGGAATTTACAAACAAGCCAACAATATCCCTGTTCTAAACCAGGACAGAGAAAACCAGATTTTGGACGATATTGAGAAAAAAGGCGGAGAATACGGCGCACACTCAAGACTGCTCTATTCAAACATAATGGAACTTTCACGAGCGTTACAGCACAATATTGTGGGCAGCGGTAAAGAGTTGAAAGCGCTTATCGGTTGTGCGGAAAGTGAACTTCCCTCCGAGAACATAGTTGTTGCATATCAGGGTATTAAAGGTGCCAACGGTCACGAGGCTACTCTGAATATTTTTCCAAAGGGAATTGCAAAGAATTATAAAAGTTTCAGCGATGTATTTAATGCAGTTGACAGCGGTGAGGCAAGTTTCGGCGTGTTGCCTGTTGAAAATTCAAGTGCAGGGTCGGTATCCGCTGTTTACGATTTGATTTTACAGCACCGTTTCTATATTGTAGGGGCTTTGGATTTACCTATCGACTACTGTCTTGCAGGTTTAAAGCAATCTGAATTTTCCGACATTGAAACTGTTTGGACTCACCCACAGTCACTTTCACAATGCGCTCAATATATAGCCGACCACGAATTTAACTCCGTTCCTTGCTCTAACACAGCCGTTGCGGCTCGTGATGTTGCAAAGGAAAAACGTCTTAATGTTGCGGCTATCTGTTCCTACAAGGCTTGTGAGGAATACGGCTTAAAGGTTCTTGATAATCACCTACAGGACAACAACTCCAATATGACACGCTTTATAGTGATTTCCAAAAAGTTGTATATCCCAAAGGACGCAAACAAAATCAGCCTATGCTTTTCACTTCCCCACGTTACAGGCTCACTTTACAGCCTTTTGTGTCGCTTTAATTCCTTGGGACTTAACCTTACAAAAATTGAATCCCGTCCTATTCAGGGCAGTAAATTTGAGTACCTGTTTTACCTTGACTTTTCCGGAAACGTTTACAGCGAAAATGTTATTGAACTGTTATGTCAACTTTCTTCGGAAATGCCCGGATTTTCATTCTTAGGCAACTATAACGAAATTTGAGAGGTATTGTATGATTAAAGAGCGAGATTATTTATGGGATAATATCAAGGCTTTCTTAATTACAACTGTTGTTGTAGGTCATGTATTACCTGCTTTGAATTTAACATCAATTGTATCTGCAAGCGTTACTTACTTTATATTTTCTTTCCATATGCCGGCTTTCGTTTTTGTATCAGGTTACTTTGCAAAAAACTACTGCAAAAACGGTGTTGTGCGAGGTGAAAAGGTGGCTGTCCTTGCAGGATATTACATTGTTTTCCAGTTGCTGTTTTTCCTGCTCTATCAGGTAATCAATCCTATTTCCTTTACGTTGTTCAACCCATTCAGAGGGCTGTGGTATCTTCTTGCAATGGTTATCTATTACTTAATGGTACCGGTATTTGAGAAATTACCTTGGTATATTACTATTCCTATTTTCTTTGTGTTGGGATTTCTTATAGGAATAGAGCAATACGCAAATACATTTTTTGCTATTTCAAGAACTTTCGTATTTGCACCTTTCTTCTTTATGGGCTACTATACAAACGGAAACTTGATTGAAAAACTCCGTTCCGTAAAACTGCACAACCTATGGGGCTTATTGATTATTTTAGTTTCAATAGGAATAATGACATTTATGAATAACAGTAATTACCCTTACCCTGTCACGTTAAATGTACTTTGGGGTAAAACAAACTATCAAGGAATGCGCCTAAGTTTTCCCGGAGGAATGTTCTTAAGGGCAGAAGCCTATATTTTAGCTACACTTATAATTATCGGCTTGATAATGCTGTTCCCAAAGAGGAAAACAATTTTCTCATATATCGGCAAAAATTCCCTGCAAATTTATGTACTTCATATGCCTATAATCATTCTTATGAAGTCATCTACCATATTTGACTTTGCAAAAGCAGAAAGCGAACTACACGCAGTAATACTGATTTTCGTAGGTATCGCATTAACTTTACTGCTATCTATAAATATATTCTCCTATCCATTTAAGTGGATACAAATAGGAGTAAACAAACTTTATTCATTAAATAAAAGCAAAAAATAAAAGGAGACTGTCTTATGGTAAACAAATACAGAATTGGTAAACCCTTTGACACAGAGGCTGTTGTTGAGAAAATGGATTCCCTGCCTTTTGAGGATATTCCCTTTGAAAAGGAAACAAAGGACAATTTCACCTCAATAAGTTTTGACCTTGGAAAAGACGATTTAATTTTCGGCTTAGGCGAAACTGTGCGTGGAATTAACAAACGAGGCTGGATATACGAAAGCTGGTGCAGTGACGAAACTACCCACTCTGAGGACAAGCGTTCCCTTTACGGTGCACACAACTTCATTGTTGTAAGAGGCAAAACGACCTTTGGCTTATTTGTAGATTATCCCGGAAGAGTAAAATGGGATTTAGGCTACACAAGTATCAGCAATGCGGTAATTTCCATTGAGGATTGTAACGCAGACTTCTACTACATTACAGGGGACAGCGAAAGAGATATTGTTAAGCAGTTTCGAGCAATAATCGGCAAAAGTTATATTCCCCCGTTCTGGGCATTCGGCTATCAGCAAAGTTGTTGGGGATACGCAACGGAAAAGGATTTTACGGAAGTAAGGGATAATCACAGAAAAAACAACATTCCTCTTGACTGTATCTATATGGACATCGACTATATGGATAACTTCAAGGACTTTACTGTAAACACAAATAACTTCCCTGATTTTAAAGGCTTTGTTGATGATATGAAAAGCCACAATATCCACCTTATTCCCATTATTGACGCAGGTGTAAAAAAGGAAAAAGGTTATTCCGTGTATGAGGAAGGTCACGAAAAAGGCTACTTCTGTAAAAACTTTGACGGCACGGATTTTGAGTGCGGTGTATGGCCGGGAGTTGTAGGAATGCCTGACTTTTTCAACAAGGACGCACAGCGTTGGTTTGGCAGACAATACAAGTATTTGACAGATATGGGCATAGACGGATTTTGGAACGATATGAACGAACCTGCTCTGTTCTATTCCAAAAAAGGACTTGTAAATGCAGTTGAAAAGTTAAAGAACATAGACACGGATAATATGGGCATTTGGGAATTTTTCGATATGAAAAATGTTCTTATGGGACTTCCTAACAGCCTTGAGGATTATTCAAACTTCTACCACAACGTAAATGGTAAAATGGTTTGTCACAAGGACGTCCACAACCTGTACGGAACATTTATGACTAATTCCGCAGGTGATTTCTTTGAGGAGCAGTTCGGCAAGGAAAAAATACTGATGTTCTCACGTGCATCATATATCGGTATGCACAGAAAAAGCGGTATTTGGTTTGGTGACAACTTCAGTTGGTGGTCGCATATTCTGCTGAACCTGAAAATGTTACCCTCTGTTAATATGTGCGGTTTTCTGTACTGCGGTGCAGATTTAGGCGGTTTTGCGAACAACTGCACAAGAGATTTGGTGTTAAGGTGGTTACAACTTGGGGTGTTCACCCCTCTTATGCGTAATCACAGAAGTTTAGGTTCAAGACCACAGGAGGCATACAACTTTGAAAACACAGAGGATTTTGCAGACGTAATCGCTGTAAGATACAGGCTTATCCCCTATCTTTACAGCACATTCAGACGTTGCAGTGACGAAAACGATATGATGTTCAGACCTCTTGCTTTCGATTATCCTGATGACAAAATGGCTGTTGAAACTGAGGATCAGTTGATGCTTGGGGAGGAATGTATGATTGCTCCCATTTACGAGAAAAACAAAAACGGCAGATATGTTTATCTGCCTGAGGATATGACTTTTGTAAAACTCTCCGGAGAAAAAGTAACTTCAAAGGCTATGCCAAAGGGTATCCACTATATTGACGTTGCCTTAAACGAAGTTCCCCTGTTTATAAAGTCAGGCAAAAAAATTCCACTGTGCAAAAGTGCTTTATCCACAGCACAATTAGATACCGAAAACCTTGAATATATCGGATAAATTTTATACTTGCAAAGTGTTGATATAATATGTTAAAATACAAACATAATGAGAGGAGTGTCAGTATGATAAAAAAATTATCAGTAGGAATTATCTGCATTTTGATTGCAGTTTTATGTGTTGGTTGCAGTTGCGCTCAAAAAGTTCCCCCAAAAACATATGAGGTAAAAAAGGAAACTCCTATTACAGAATACGCTGCGTTCGTTACTGCCGATACTTGGGTAAATGAGGAAAACGGCGACACTTTTGTATTCGGCAACGGCGGTACATACGAAGGTACAATCAACGGCAAAGAATATTCAGGTGAATTCTCTCTTGCAAACGACAGCGAAAAGACAGGCATCGTTTATGCAACAGTAACTCCTGAGGGTGAAGATAAAGAATTAACCTACACATTAAAATTCAAGGATTCTTCAACTATGACATTAACAACAGATACAGGCGAAAAGGAAAAATTTGTTGCTAAATGGACTACTGAAAAATAAACAAAACCGAACTCCCCTCAAAACAGGGGAGTTTTTTACTGACTTTTTACAAAAATCTTTCTCAAAAAAGTGCAGAAAGTATTGATAAAAAAACAGTTATGTTATATAATAACTATGATTGTAAAGGCAATTATTTACATTAATACAATATGAAAGGAAGTAACAATATGAAACTAAATAAGGTTACTGTTGATGACATTAACGTAAAGGGCAAAAAAGTTCTTGTTCGTGTTGACTTTAACGTTCCTCTAAAGGATGGCGTTATTACAAACGACAACAGAATTACAGCCGCTTTACCGACAATTAAAAAGTTAATCGCTGACGGCGGCAAGGTTATTCTTTGCTCTCACCTTGGCAAACCAAAGAACGGCCCTGAGGAGAAGTTCTCACTTGCTCCTGTTGCTGTAAGACTTGCTGAACTTTTAGGTCAGGAAGTAGTATTTGCTAACGATGACGAGGTTGTAGGCGCAAACGCAAAGGCTGCTGTTGAGGCTATGAAAGACGGCGACGTTGTATTACTGCAGAACACTCGTTTCAGAAAAGAAGAAACTAAAAATTTGGAGCCATTCTCAAGCGAACTTGCTTCTTTAGCAGAAGTATTCGTAATGGATGCTTTCGGTTCTGCTCACAGAGCCCACTGCTCAACTGCCGGTGTTACAGAGCATATTAAGGACACAGCAGTAGGTTACCTAATGCAGAAAGAAATCGACTACCTTGGCAACGCAGTTGAAACTCCTGTAAGACCTTTCGTTGCTATCTTAGGCGGTGCAAAGGTTGCTGATAAACTAAACGTAATTTCCAACCTTCTTGAGAAGTGTGACACACTTATTATCGGCGGCGGTATGGCTTACACATTCCTAAAGGCACAGGGTATGGAAGTTGGTAAATCACTTGTTGACGATACAAAGATTGACTACTGTAAGGAAATGATGGAAAAGGCTGAAAAACTTGGCAAGAAGTTATTACTTCCTGTTGATACAACAATCGCTGCTAACTTCCCTGATCCAATCGACGGACCAATTGATGTAACTGTTGTTGATGCTGACAAGATTCCTGCTGATATGGAAGGTCTTGACATCGGCACAAAGACACAGGAATTATTTGCAGAGGCTGTTAAGTCCGCTAAAACTGTTGTTTGGAACGGACCTATGGGCGTATTCGAAAACCCAACTCTTGCAAAGGGTACAATTTCTGTAGCAAAGGCGCTTGCAGAAACAGATGCTACAACAATTATCGGTGGCGGTGACAGTGCTGCTGCTGTTATTCAACTTGGCTTTGCTGATAAGATGAGCCACATTTCAACAGGCGGCGGTGCTTCTCTTGAGTATCTTGAGGGTAAAGTACTTCCGGGTATTGATGTTATTGCTGATAAATAATTTGTTAATACTAAAGGGCGAACCCTACGTTCGCCCTATTGACTTTTAGATAAGAAAGGTGATTATTTATGGATAAGAGTAAAAGAAAGGCTATTATTGCCGGTAACTGGAAAATGAACAAAACACCTGCTGAGGCAAAGGTTCTTTTAGAGGAAATTCTGCCTGTAGCAAAGGACGCTGACTGCGAAGTTATCGCTTGTGTTCCTTTTGTTGATTTATCTGTTGCTTTAGAGGTTACTAAAGGCTCTAACGTACAAATCGGTGCTGAAAACTGCCATTGGGAAGAAAGCGGCGCATATACAGGAGAAATTTCCGCAAAAATGCTTGCTGAAATGGGCGTACCTTACGTTGTATTAGGTCACAGCGAAAGACGTCAGTACTTTGGTGAAACAGACGAAACAGTAAACAAAAGAACAAAGGCTGCTCTTGCTGCAGGCTTAAAGCCAATCGTATGTGTTGGCGAACTTCTCTGGGAACGTGAGTGCAACATCACAGAGGAAGTTATTGCAAGACAGATTAAACTTGACTTATTCGACGTTTCCGCAGAGGACGTTTTAAAGACAGTTATCGCTTACGAGCCTGTATGGGCTATCGGCACAGGTAAAACTGCTACTGCCGATCAGGCAGAGGAAGTTTGCGGATTTATTCGTGCTACTCTTGCTAAACTGTACGGTCAGGAAGTTGCCGATGCAGTTACAATTCAGTACGGCGGTTCTATGAACGACGGTAATGCCGCTGAACTTCTGTCAAAAACTAACGTTGACGGCGGTCTAATCGGCGGTGCTTCCCTTGTTGCCGAGAAATTCGGCGCAATTATTGACGCTGCTACTAAAGGTTAATTGGGGTAACAATCTATGAAAAAACCTTTAATTTTGATGATTTTAGACGGTTTTGGTATTGCTCCGGAAAAGGGAAATGCTATCAAAGCCGCTAATAAGCCAAATATCGACAGACTGTTTTCAAACAATCCTATTACTCAAATCGGCGCATCAGGTCTTGACGTAGGTCTGCCTGACGGTCAGATGGGTAACAGTGAAGTCGGTCACACTAATATCGGTGCCGGCAGAATTGTTTATCAGGAACTTACAAGAATTACAAAGACTATCCAAGAGGACAAGTTAAAGGATAACGAGGCTATCGTTAAGGCTATGGACAATGCTCTTGAAAAGGGTACAAGCCTGCACCTTATGGGGCTTATGTCACCAGGCGGTGTTCACAGCCATATGGAGCATCTTTACGGTATTTTGCAACTTGCCAAGGACAAGGGTCTTGAAAAGGTATATGTTCACGCTTTCCTTGACGGACGTGACGTTCCTCCTGCATCTGCTAAAGAGTACATTCAGGAATGTGTTGACAAAATGGCAGAAATCGGCGTAGGCAAGATTGCCACAATAAGCGGACGTTACTATGCTATGGACAGAGATAACCGTTGGGAACGTGTTGTTAAAGCATACAGCGCAATGGTTTACGGTGAGGGCGTTAAGGCAACTGACCCTGTAGCCGCTGTTCAGAAAAGTTACGACAACGAAGTTACAGACGAATTTGTAGTTCCTGTTGTTGTTGAGGGCGGAGATACAATCAAAGAAAATGACAGCATTATTTTCTTTAACTTCAGACCTGACAGAGCAAGGGAAATCACAAGAACATTTGTTGACCCTGACTTTGAGGGATTTGAAAGGAAAAACGGATTTTTCCCTGTTTCCTTTGTATGTATGACCCAGTATGACGCAACAATGCCCAATGTTGACGTTGCATTCAAGCCACAGAGCCTGAAAAATACTCTTGGCGAATATATTTCAGACAAGGGTCTTGCACAGTTGAGAATTGCCGAAACGGAAAAGTACGCTCACGTAACTTTCTTCTTTAACGGCGGTGTTGAAAAGCAATATGAGGGCGAGGACAGAATTCTTGTAAAATCCCCTGCTGTTGCAACATACGATATGCAGCCTGAGATGAGTGCATACGAGGTTACAGACAAACTTGTTGAGGCTATCAAAAGCGGTAAGTACGATATGATTATCCTAAACTTTGCTAACTGCGATATGGTAGGCCACACAGGTATTTTTGATGCGGCTGTAAAGGCTGTTGAGGCTGTTGATGAGTGCGTAGGCAAGGTTACCGACGCTATCGCCGAAATGGGCGGTGTTGCTCTTATCACAGCAGACCACGGCAACGCAGACAAAATGGTTGAGGATGACGGAAAGCCATTTACTGCTCACACAACAAACCCTGTTCCTTTCTGTGTAATCGGTTACGATTGCAAACTTCGTGAGGGCGGTGTGTTGGCGGATATTGCTCCTACAATGCTTGAAATCTTAGGTCTACCGCAACCTGAGGAAATGACAGGTAAGAGCATTATTGCAAAATAAATATTCTATAATAATTTAGGGCGAGTGTAGTTTTATCTACACTCGCCCTTTTTAATTGGTAATGGACTTTTATAATTGATAATGGATAATGAAGGTCGAGCAGATAAGTTTGCAAAATTAGAATACTTTTTTGCTCGACAGTATTCAAAATCCGCCAAAGGCGGACTACAAATTCAGTCGGGAACAGAAGTATAATCACATATGAACCTGTCTGCACGTCAACAATTTTCCATTTTCCATTTTCAATTTTTCATTTGAAAAGGTTTTCAATTTTCCATTTAATTACTCTCTGTCCTTATTTTTATGCTCCAGCAAATTCTTACTCATTTCCGCAATCCAATAGTACAGAGGTATTGTCAGGAATACCAACCACCAAATTGCCCAGCCGTTCAGCAAAAAGCCTGCAAGTATATACACAGCCACACACAATACAGGATATGCAAAATGGTCTGCCTTTCTGTTAATAATGGCACTAACCAATGAATGGTAAAGAGGAATTGCTAATAGACAAACCCATGACAAAGCAAATCCCATACACCAGCCTGAAAAGCCCCACAGGAAAAATCCTGCTGTTGCAATAAGCCACATAGGGAATTTATGTGCCGCAGAACATCTATGATGTTCCTTGTGGCATTTGCTGATTTCCTCGTCAACCATAACTTCCCCGTCATCGGTAGTATAAACTCTTGTTTTGTCAGCCTCTTGAACGTGGATACCGCTGCCGTCAATATGTACGTGTTCACCGTCCTTTGTGTCAACGTGAATACCCTTTGCAAAACTTATATCCACCTTGTCACCGTCTGCGGAATTTACGTGTATTCCGTTTTTAAAGGACACCTTATCCGTATGCACATAATTAGTATCAGGGTCAGGCTCACCAACGCCAACCTTATCCTTAGGATTTTCTTTTACCTCAGGCTCACTTTCTCCTTGCAGTAATTCGTCAAGAGTAACTCCGTAAATTTTAGCAAGTATTATAAGGTTATCCGTATCAGGGGACGCTTCTGCTCTCTCCCACTTTGATACAGCCTGTCGGCTTACGCCTATCTTTTCGGCTAACTCCTCTTGAGATAGATTATGTTTTTTTCTGTACTGAAATAGTCTGTTTGCAGTTTCAATATTCATTTGTCATCCCTCCGTATTTGATGGGTTAATTCTATCACAAATCTTCCGCAACCCACAATACATTCTGATTTTCATTTACGCAACTACCGGTTGCATTTTTCAAAAAACATAGGAAAAATGCCACTTTTAGGTGTTATTTACCTAAATCAAGACCTGTTGTAGTTTTGAGGAAGGACATTACTTTTTCTTTAATAATTTCCACACCGCCTATGCTGTCGCTTTCAATATTTAACGGCATAATTGGGTCGTGAACAGATAATCTCAACAAGAACCATCCGTTGCCGTTATCCTTATCAAAGGACACACGAACTCCCTCTCGGTTATCGTCGGCAAGATTCCAACCCTCTGTTTTTTCTGCGTAAGCCATAAGGTCGTCAATGATTTTTTCGCCCACCGGTCTGAAATCTTTTTCCGTAATTGAGAAACGAATTTCAGTTTCCTCAACAGGCTCTTTAAGATTTGCGGTCAGTTCCTCAATGCTCTTGCCCTCTTTGTTAAGTTGTGCCATTTTGATAATGATTTTTGTGCAAAGGTATGCGCCGTCATCAAGGAAATAATTTTCACGCATAGCCGCATGGCCTGATGTTTCAATAGCAAGTGGACAGTTAATGCCCTGCGCGTTTAACTCAAGACCCTTGTCAATTACATTTTTATATCCTCTGCGATAGCGGTAGTGCTTACCGCCTAAATCTTTTTCGATAAACTCTTTCAGACCGCTTGAAGTGATAGAGTCGGTAACAATAGTACCGCCCTCGTTCCCCTCAAGAGCAATAGCCGATGCCAAAGCAACTAATCTGTTGCGGTTAATTTCATTACCGCTTTTATCAACAGCGCCCCCACGGTCAACGTCAGTATCAAAAATAACGCCTAAATCCGCCTTGGATTCCAATACAGCCTGACAGATTGACTCCATAGCCTGTTTATTTTCAGGGTTGGGAACGTGATTTGGGAACATTCCGTCAGGGTCAAGATAGCGGCTGCCCTTTGTATCTGCGCCTAATTTTTCAAGAACCTTGTCTGCGTAAAATCCGCCTACGCCGTTTCCTGCGTCAACAACGATTTTAAAACCCTTTAGAGGATGGTCGTAATCCTCTGCATTTACACCTTTTTTAATAATATCACAAAGGTGTTCGCAGTATTTGCTCATATAGTCAATCTGCTGAATATTGCCCTTGTCCGACAATTCAGGCTTTTTTCCGTCCTGTGCATACTGTAAAATCTGTTCAATATCGGAGCCTTCAAGTCCGCCCTCTCTTGTAAAAAACTTTAAGCCGTTTCTGTTAAATGGGTGGTGACTTGCGGTAATCTGCACAGCGCCGTCACACTCTAAATCAACTGTTGTCATAAACATTGAGGGAGTTGACGCCAAGGAGCAGTCCAAAACCTTTACACCTGCTTTTTCAAACTCCGTTGTTACAACCTGAGCAATACGAGGTCCGCTGATTCTGCTGTCACGGCCTACGGACACCTTTAAATCCGCAACATTTTTATTCACCTTATCTGAAAGCCAAAGCAAGAAACCATTGGAAATTGACGCTACAACATCATTTGTAAGGTTAATTTCCTGCCCTGCTACACCCTCAGAGGCAACACCTCTTATATCCGTACCGCTTTTTAAACCCTTATAAAAACTGTTTAACATTAAAATTCCCCCTTTTTCTACTAATTAATTATACAATAAACTTCGGATATTAACAACATATAAAGTTTGTTAATTTTGTAAAATCATTTTCGAACTTTTTTATAATTCAAGTACAAATTTACTAATTTCCTAAAAGCAATCTAAAATAACCTTAATATTCCTTTAACGTCTATTCATCATTTTGCACAAATTTTTATTGATTGCATTGTGTATTTATTACACATATTTGGTCAATACTGCCAAACAAATTATCAAAAAGTTGTTGACTTTTACGAAAATGGGGCTATAATATAATTGTCAAGTAAATAGTCCGCTTGACTTGTGACAACAGTCACAATCATATTTTGCCAAATGGTAAATGGCGCACAGAAAATTTTATAAGGAGGAATAAGTTATGACACCTATTCTAAACATGCATGACATTAACGTATCTGAATTCCTTGCTGTGCTTGATACCTGCGAGGGCAACGTATTTCTCGTAACAAGAGATGGAGATAAGTTGAACTTAAAAAGTAAACTTTCTCAGCTGCTTGGTCTTACACAGTTAATCGAAGGCGGTAAGATTGCAAACGCATCAATCATTTGCGAGAATAAGGATGACGAACGTAAGCTATTTAGATTTAACCTTTTTGACGAGGTTGGCTAAGGCTTACAACACACAATTTCACTAATCACGTTTTTCACGTTAATTTCAAAACTTCTAAATCCGGGAACGGCCACTCATTTTGGGTGGCTGTTCTCGGTTTTATGGGGTTTGACTATTTTATGAATATTTGCTATAATATCAATCGGTCTGTTCGCAATATCCAGACTTAAAACAAAACTACGGAGGAATTTAATATGAAGAAAAAAACAACCCTGTATATCGTGCAGGGAGCGGTTATTGCTGCGTTGTATGCGGCATTAACTATCGGACAAAATCTATTGTTGCCCGGCAGTGCATCAATGGCTGTTCAGTTCAGAGTGGCAGAGGTGCTTACAATTCTTGCCTTTTACACGCCGGCGGCTGTTCCGGGACTGACAATCGGCTGTGTTATCGCAAACATCAGTTCCGTAATGGGTGGACTTGGACTTTACGATATGGTATTTGGCTCAACAGCAACGCTTATTGCTGTATTTCTAATGTACCTTACAAGAAATGTTCGCCTGTTTAATTTGCCCCTTTTGGGTATGCTTATGCCTGCGTTGATTAACGGAATTATTGTAGGACTTGAGATTTCCGTTTTCTTTGATATGGGCGGATTTACCTTTATGGGATTCTTAATTGCCGGCGGTTGCGTAGCATTAGGTGAACTTGCTGTGCTTTACGTATTAGGTACACCACTTGTATTGACAATGGAAAAATCACAATTACATAAAAAGTTATTTAATTATTGATATTGCAAAACAACAATCCCACCGATTTCTCGGTGGGATATTTTTATCGGTGTATTTAATTTTATTTTGTGCCGAAAATTCTGTCGCCTGCATCGCCTAAACCCGGGCAAATATAAGCGTTTTCGTTTAAGCAACGGTCAAGATTTCCTACGTAAAGTTGTACGTCAGGGTGAGCCTGAGTAAACTTTTCAACACCCTCAGGTGCGGCAATAATGCACATACACTTAATGTTCTTGCCACCGCGCTTTTTAATGGCGTCAACAGCGTCAATTAATGAACCGCCTGTTGCAAGCATTGGGTCAACAACTACGATTAATCTTTCGTCAATATGTGCAGGAAGTTTGCAGTAATACTCGTGTGGGATGTGAGTTTCCTCGTCACGGTACATACCGATATGTCCAACCTTTGCTTTGGGAACAAGGGCAAGCATACCGCTTACCATTCCAAGACCTGCTCTCAAAATCGGAACGATTGCCATTTTTCTGCCGGCGATTACAGGCTCCATTGATTCCTCGATTGGAGTTTTTACAGGTACATTTTCTGTTTCAAGGTCGGAAAGCGCCTCGTAACCCATAAGCATTGCGATTTCCTCAACAAGACTGCGGAATTCGTTTGTGCCTGTTTTCTCGTCACGTAGCATTGTGATTTTATGTTTGATTAGCGGATGTTTCATATAAATAACATTTGACATAACTAAAATCTCCTTTATTTATTGTTGTTTATACATAATATAATAATACAAAAACCTACAATAAGTCAACAATAAACCCAAAAATAAACAAATTTTGCTATTAAGGTTGAAAATGTTTTATTTTTTGTATATACTATAGAGTGGTGAAAACCGAAAATAAAATAATTAGGGGGACAAAAAATGAACACTCAAAATGGCATTTATGATGCCAGAACACTTGGCAAACCAAAGATGTTTGTTCTCGGCGCACAGCATATGTTCGCTATGTTCGGCGCTACAGTAACAGTACCGCTGCTCACAGGTCTTAATGTTCAGACAACATTATTAATGGCCGGTCTTGGTACATTACTATTCCACTTACTTACAAAATTTAAGGTTCCTGCATTTCTTGGCTCATCATTCGCTTTCTTAGGCGGATATGCTGCTATCGCTCCTATGGGCAAGGACGGTTCCGCTAACTTGGAAATGTTACCTTACGCTTGTCTTGGCGTAGTTTTCGCAGGTCTTTTATACTTAATACTTGCTTTGGTAATTAAGTTAGTGGGCGTATCAAAGGTTATGAAACTTTTCCCACCTGTTGTTACAGGTCCTATTATTATTGCTATCGGTCTTGGTCTTGCACCATCTGCTGTAAACAACTGTGCAAACTGTTGGCCTCTTGCTTTAATCGCTTTGGCTATCGTAATCTGCTTTAACATCTGGGGCAAAGGAATGTCAAAAATTATTCCTATCCTTATCGGTGTTGTAGGCGCTTATATTGTTGCACTTCTGTTAGGCAACGTTGCTCATTTAGACTTTATCACTCCTGTTGACCTTGACAAAATTGCTAACGCTCCTTGGATTGGTCTTCCTGTAGAGTGGACAGGCACAGTATTCGGCGGTGTAAACTTTACTGACGCTGCTAAAATCACTACTGCTCTGACAACAATGATTCCGATTGCTATTGCAACAATGATGGAGCATATCGGCGACATTTGTGCTATCGGCGCAACTGTTGGCAAGGACTACATCAATGACCCGGGTCTTCACAGAACTCTCATCGGTGACGGTCTTGCTACTTCTTTTTCATCACTGTTCGGCGGCCCTGCTAACACAACATATGGTGAAAACACAGGCGTACTTGCTCTTTCAAAGGTTTATGACCCAAGAGTAGTAAGAATTGCCGCTTACTTTGCAATTTTATTCTCATTCTCACCAAAATTCGCCGCTGTTATCAACGCAATGCCTATCGGTATTGTAGGTGGTATTTCATTCGTTCTTTATGGTATGATTTCCGCTATCGGTATCAGAAATATGGTTGAGGCAAAGGTTGACTTCACAAAGAGCCGTAACGTAATTGTTGCTGCTTTGATTTTAGTTTGCGCTCTCGGTATCAGCCTGAGCAATGTTAAGGCAATCAACTTTGAGATTGCAGGTGTAGGTATCAGCCTTTCAGGTCTTGCAATCGCCGCTTTAGTTGGTATTGTACTGAATGCACTTTTCCCTGACAAGGACAAATATGACACAGAGAAAAGCATGGTAAAAGAAAGCAGCGAAACTGAAAAGGCTTAAAATTTTACTATAGTAAACACCAAAAAGGCGTACTCACTTGAACTCGTGAGTACGCTTTTTTAATTTGCCTTTTGTTGCTTTTCCATAAAGTAGTTAATAATATCTCTACGTGTCACAATTCCGATAAACTTGTTTCTGTCATCAACTACAGGCACAAAGTTTTGATTGGTAGCCTTTTCGATTACTTCCTCTGCACTTGCGTTAATGCTCACAGGCTCCATAAAGTCATCACGGATAATATCCATTATTTTATATTTTTCCTGTTCCTTTAACTGACCCTGTCCGTTCTCTATTATATGCCAGAGGAAGTCACCCTCGCTGATAGTTCCCACGTAATCTCCGTCCTCGGAAATTACAGGGATAGCGGTGTAACCATGCTTACGCATTTTTTCAAGGCCTTGTCTTAATGTGTTTGTGTCGTAAAGGTATTTTACTTCGCTTTTGATATGTAGTAAATATGCAATATTCATTTTATCTCTCCTGTAATTTACTACCATAAATATATTATATACCTTTCAAAAAGGCAATAGACTTTCCAAAAACTTCATAAACAATTCATAAACACATCACAATGTAAATTGAAATTTGAAAATTTTTAATTTGTTCTGTATTTAGGTGGTTCTGTTTCGTAGATATTTCCGCCTTTGCTGTCAATAACAACTATACAGGGGAAATCCTCAACCTGATACCTTCTTATAGCCTCTGTGCCTAAATCCTCATAGCACAGCAATTCCTCGGATTTTATGCTCTTGGCAATCAAAGCCGCTGCACCGCCGATTGCCGCAAAATAAACTCCGTGATTTCTCACTATTGCGTCAACAACTTCTTTGTTTCTGGCACCTTTTCCTACCATAGCCTTTAGTCCCATATCCATTAATGTGGGGGCGTATTTATCCATACGATAACTTGAAGTAGGGCCTGCAGGGCCTACGGCATATCCCGGCTTTGCAGGAGCAGGGCCAACGTAATAAATTGTTTCTCCCTTAATATCCACAGGGAAATTTTCGCCCTTTTGTGCAAGTTCGTAAAGACGTTTATGGGCGGCATCTCTGCCTGTAATCATTGTGCCTGTCAGCAGAACGCTGTCCCCTGCTTTCAGGTTATCTATCTGTTCATCGGTAAGCGGAAGTGTAATTCTTTTCATATTGTATCTCCCTTAAATCTCTGCGCTTTTGTGTCTTGCGGCATGGCAACAAATATTTACCGCTACAGGCATTCCGGCAATATGTGTTGGACTTGTTTCAATATTTACTCCGAGTGCCGTTGTATTACCACCAAGCCCGGCAGGGCCGAATCCCATTTTGTTTATACTTTCAAGAAGTTCTTTTTCAAGTTCGGCATAACGTGGGTCAGGATTTTCCGTATCAATACTGCGAAAAGTAGCTTTCTTTGCAAGTTGTGCGCATTTTTCAAAAGTTCCGCCGATGCCTACACCAACAACAATAGGAGGGCAAGGGTTAGGTCCTGCATTCCTTACAGTATCAAGTATAAACTGCTTTACACCCTCAACACCATAGGATGGGGTCAGCATTTTTACAGCGGACATATTCTCACTTCCAAAGCCTTTGCCACCGGCTGTAATTTTTATTTTATCTCCGGGTACAATAGTTGTATGTATAATAGCAGGAGTGTTATCCTTTGTATTCACTCTGTCAAATACAGGGTCACTCACCACGCTTTTTCTCAGGTAGCCCTCATCATAAGCCTCTCTTACTCCCTGCTGAACGGCATCCTGAAAACTGCCGTTTTCAACTGCAACCTTATCGCCGTACTCCACAAAAAGTATAGCCATACCTGTGTCCTGACAAAGCGGAATCTGCTCTTTGGCGGCAATTTCGTCATTCTCAATAATCTGGGCAAGAACGCTTTTCCCTACAGGACTTTGTTCCTTTTCCTGTGCTTTTTTCAGGGAGCATAAAATATCCTCGCCTATATAATAATTGCAATCCATAAACAGTTGCTTTACAACGTCTTTGATTTTGTTTGCGTCAATTCTTCTTATTTCCATTTTTTCACCGTATTTCTACAATATTCACCATTATATTATAATTAAAAGAACAGATTAAATCAATAGAATTTTGTGCTTTAATTTTTGCGGAAAATATGTTATATTTAAGTTACAAAATATTTTCCCACAATATTTTAATATTCAACAAAAAGTTGTCACATTATGGCTTTATTATCATATTATAACAGTTACTGTGTACGGAGGGTTAAAATGAGCAAATTATTAGTTGTAGATGATGAATTTCAGATTAGACAGATTATAAAAAAATATGCAGAATTTGAGGGGCACACCGTTGAAGAAGCAGTTGACGGAATGGAGGCTGTGGAAATCTGCAGAAAGAATACATACGATTTAATTATTATGGACGTTATGATGCCTGAGTTAGACGGTTTTTCCGCTTGTAGGGAAATACGAAAATTCACAAACACCCCTGTTATTATGCTTTCTGCAAGAGGTGAGGAATACGATAAAATACACGGCTTTGAGTTAGGCTCTGACGATTACGTTGTAAAGCCATTTTCACCAAAGGAACTTATGATGCGTGTAAATGCTGTAATCAAGAGGAGCAACGGTCAGCAAGACGCCCTAAAAGACGTATTTACCTATGAGGGATTAAGCGTTGACTTTTCCGCAAGAATTGTTACTGTCAACGGAAACAGAGTTGAAATGACCCCAAAGGAATACGATTTGTTTTTCTATATGGTTAAAAACAAAGGAATTGCCCTCACAAGGGAACAACTTATTTCCGAAGTTTGGGGATATGACTTTTTCGGTGATGAACGCACCCTTGATACTCACATTAAACTGTTGAGAAAATCACTTCAGGAATACAGCCGTTGCATAGTAACTCTCAGAGGAGTTGGATACAGATTTGAAGCAAACTAAAAAAATACACATCTTTTCCCGACTTCCCCTAAAATACAAGTTGAGTATTTACTTTATACTTTTTTCCGGAGTAATGCTTGTTTTTTTGTGGGTATTTCAAACTGCATTTCTTGAGGTTTGCTACGAGGGAATAAGACACGAACAGGTAAAGTACAATGCTGTGCAGATTTCTCAAAGCATAAAGCACAACAGGGATACAACCTCATTAATAAACAGAATATGCAAAAATAACGAAATAAGTATGTCCATATACGACTCCACCCACGAAATTATAATTCCCGGCTACTCTGTCAACTACAGCACTCCCAATAATCAGGACGTATTTCAAATGCACCAAGCCTACAACTATTATCGTCTTGCAAGGGAAAACGGCGGTCGATATATCACCACCTCAATGAGTAACGACAGCAAAAGCGACGGTACTTCACACTACAATGCTGATGAAAATGAGATAAATCCTGTAAAAAATATGGTCTATGCAGAAATCATCACATTAAGCAACAACAGGGAATGTCTTTTGTTAGTGTCCGGAATGATTACTCCGGTAACTGCGGTAATAAACACTTTGCGTATTCAACTTGTTATTTTGAGCATTGTGTTTGTAATACTCGCCCTTGCACTTGCCACAGTTGTTTCAAGGCATATTTCAAAGCCTATTGTGGAAATGAACACCCAAGTCAAGGAATTGGCGCAGAAAAATTATAATGTCCGATTCCAAGGTGACGGATATTTAGAGGTAAAAGAACTCAGCAACACTCTCAACAAAACTCGTGAGGAATTAAAGAGGGCGGAAGTTTTACAACAGGAACTTATTGCAAATATTTCCCACGATTTGCGGACGCCGTTGACAATGATTACAGGCTACGGAGAGGTTATTCGTGACCTGCCCGGAGAAAACACACCGGAGAATATTCAGGTGATTATTGACGAGGCTAACCGTCTGACAACCCTTGTAAACGATATGCTCGACCTGTCAAAATTAAAATCAGGGAAAATTGAGATAGACAGGGAAATTTACAGTCTTACCGAATCTATTGAGGATATTTTCACTCGGTACGCAAAACTTCGTGAACAAGAGGGCTATAACATTAAGTTTATAGCGGATAAAAACGCCTTTGTAAATGCCGACCCTGTTAAAATCGGACAGGTTATCTATAACTTTATTAACAATGCTATTAATCATTGCGGAAGCGACAAAACCGTTATAGTTACCCAAAAGGTTTATATGAACAAGGTTAGGATTGAAGTTGAGGATCACGGCGAGGGTATCGACCAGGATAAAATTGAGTACATCTGGGACAGATACTACAAGGTTGATAAAAAGCACAAACGTGACGTTATCGGCACAGGCTTGGGACTGTCTATTGTTAAAAATATCCTTGAACTCCACAACGCACGTTTCGGAGTACGCAGTAAAGTAAATCAAGGCTCTGTTTTCTGGTTTGAACTGAGGTGTGAAACCTCCGAGCCTTTAAAGACAAAGAACCTGCCATAAACAAAATTAACACAAAAAACGTTGTCAATATTTTCAAACAGCCCAAAGTCCTGAAATTATTACGGACTTTGGGCTTTATTGCAATTTTTTGTTAAAATAATCACAAAAAAGTATTGTAAAGTTTTAAGTTGTGTTTTATAATAAATGTGTATGAGTGTGTAAACTCAACAAATTCACGAAAGGAGTGTACATATGATTTATTCAAAAGAAGTTGAAAATATGTGTACAGTAGCAAAAGGACCAAAGCACGGTCCTGCACCTATTCCTGAAGAGGGAAAATGGGTAAAATCTTATGAGATTAAAGACATCAGCGGTCTTTCACACGGTATTGGTTGGTGTGCACCACAGCAGGGTGCTTGTAAACTAACTCTAAACGTAAAAGACGGTATTGTTGAAGAGGCACTTGTAGAAACAATCGGTTGCTCCGGTATGACTCACTCTGCTGCTATGGCTGCAGAAATTCTGCCAAACAAGACACTTTTAGAGTGCCTGAACACAGACCTTGTTTGTGACGCTATCAATATGGCTATGAAGAACATCTTTGAACAACTTGTTTACGGCCGTACACAGACTGCTTTTTCAGAGGGCGGTCTTCCAATCGGTGCCGGTCTTGAGGACTTAGGTAAAGGCCTCAGAAGTCAGGTTGGTACAATGTACTCAACAAACAAAAAAGGCGTTCGCTATATGGAAATGGCTGAGGGCTACGTTCTAAAGACTGCTTTAGACGAAAACAACGAGGTTATCGGCTATCAGTTCCTGAAGTTAGGCAAAATGCTTGAGGATATCCGCCACGGTGTTACTCCTGATGAAGCATACAAAAACAACATCGGTCAGTATGGTCGCTTTGACGGTGCGGCTAAATACATTGACCCACGTGAAGAATAATAGGTAAGGGAGGACTTAATTATGGCAATTACATTTGAAAGTATGGAAAGAAGAATGCCTAAGATTGAGAAATGCCTTGCTGAATATGGCATTAAAGATCTTGAAGAGGCAAGACAGATTTGCCTTGACAAAGGCTTCAATCCTTATGACATTGTTAAAAGCGTTCAGCCAATCGCTTTTGAAAACGCTGGTTGGGCTTACACATTAGGTTGCGCTGTTGCAATCAAGAAAGGCGTTGCAACTGCTGCTGACGCTGCCGAGGCTATCGGTATCGGTTTAGAGGCTTTCTGTATTCCGGGTTCTGTTGCAGAGCAGAGAAACGTTGGTCAGGGTCACGGTAATCTTGGCGCAATGCTTCTCAGAGATGAAACAAAGTGCTTTGCTTTCTTGGCAGGTCACGAAAGTTTTGCTGCTGCTGAGGGTGCTATCGGTATTGCAAGAAACGCTAACAAAGCAAGAAAAGAGCCATTAAGAGTTATTCTTAACGGCCTTGGCAAAGACGCTGCTTATATTATTTCAAGAATTAACGGCTTTACTTATGTTCAGACTGAATTTGACTATTTCACAGGCGAGTTAAAAATCGTTAAAGAAACTGCTTACTCCGATGGTGAAAGAGCCGCTGTACGTTGCTATGGTGCAGACGACGTTCGTGAGGGCGTTGCTATTATGCAGAAAGAAAACGTAGGCGTTTCAATCACAGGTAACTCAACTAACCCAACTCGTTTCCAGCATTTAGTTGCAGGTACATACAAGAAATGGGCTATTGAGAACGGCGTTAAGTACTTCTCCGTTGCTTCAGGCGGCGGTACAGGTCGTACACTTCACCCTGATAATATGGGCGCAGGTCCTGCATCTTACGGTTTAACAGACTCAATGGGACGTATGCATGGTGACGCTCAGTTCGCAGGTTCTTCATCAGTTCCGGCTCACGTTGAAATGATGGGACTTATGGGTATGGGTAACAACCCAATGGTAGGTGCAACAGTTGCTTGTGCAGTTGCAGTTTACGAGTCAATGAAATAATAATCACAAACTAATCTTAAAGCCTTAGGCGATTTGCCTAAGGCTTTTTTGTGTAATGTATCAAAACTCCGTGTCTATAATTGGACTTTTCGAGCTTTTTGTGGTATAAAATATATGGTATTTTGTAAAGAAAAGAGATTAAAATGAATATTAACGCTTTATTTATTGTAATCGCCGGTGCTTTGTGGGGTATTATTTCAATATTTGTAAATTCTCTCCACAGTATCGGATTCAGTTCAATGCAGATTGTGGCGTTGAGAGTGTCTTTTTCAGCGATTATGTTAGTACTGTTTTTGCTGATAAAAGACAAAAAACTTCTGAAAATTAAATTAAAGGATATTCCCCTTTTCTGCGGTACAGGAATATTAAGCATTGTATTTTTCAACTTTTGCTATTTTCAGGCAATAGAAATTACAGGAAGTTCTGCTGTTCCTGCACTGCTCCTTTACACAGCGCCGATTTTTGTTATGTTTATGTCGCTGTTTCTGTTTAAGGAGAAAATTACCGTTGTAAAAGCAGTCGCCTTGCTCCTTACAATTTTAGGTATGTGCTTTTTGACAGGAATACTTTTCGGAGAATCAAAAGTAAATCTTATTGGTTTCCTTTACGGAATAGGCTCAGGGTTTGGTTACGCACTGTACAGTATTTTCGGCAAACTGCTCCTGAAAAAATACAGCACCTTAACTATTACGGCATACACCTTTATTACCGCATCAATCGTAACTTTGCCCCTGCTTTTCATAGGAGGCAACTCACAGCTTGTGTTCAGAACAGACAGTATTCTCATCTCCCTTTGCCTTGGGGTAATTTCTACTATACTTCCCTATTTGTTATACACCAAAGGTCTGCAAAGAGTTGAAGCAGGCAAAGCCTCAATACTTGCAACCGTTGAGCCATTTGTTGCAGCAATAGTAGGCGTGGCAATTTTCAATGAAGCGATAACCTTTGAAAAGGCAGCAGGTATGATACTTATACTGCTTGGAATAATTATTCTCAACATAAAAAGAGAGTTTGTCAAATAGGCAAACTCTCTTTCACTTTTAACATATGGAATTTTTTAAGTACTATCCCTTTTGGCGTACTACACCTGACCTGTAGGCTTTTATAAGTTCCTTTAAGTCCTTTATATTTTCCTGTATCGCTCTGCCGGTATCGGTATCTCCTACAAGAATCCGCCTGTCAGAAACCTGTGACGCAACTCTGTAGGTTTTCATATCTTTACCGCTTGTGATGGCTTTTTCAACAGATTCAAAAGGCTCGTGAGCAGAAAGCATCAGCCCATAGGAGTTGAAAAACAATGTATATCCGGCAATGCCTGTGACCTTATGATATGGCTGTGAAAATCCACCGTCAATTATAATTACCTTGCCACCGCATTTTATAGGATTTTCACCCTCTGCCTGTTTAATAGGCACGTGTCCGTTTATAATGTGAGAGTATTCATAATCAAGTCCGAAATCCTCAAAAATAATCCTTGCAGTTTCAGGTTTTTCCAACAGAGTATAGTAATTATCCTTAGTTTCCTTGTAGGTTTCTGTATCCTCAACAAAATATCGCTCAAAGGTAGTCATTTTATCTCTGCCATATAGGGGCGAGTCGGCTCCGTTCCACAAATACCATAGAATATCTCTGCCCTTTTCCCTGTCCTCCTCATTGTCATAGACAAATGCCTTTCTTGCGTAATTTTCTATTTCATCATAAAGCGCTTTACCGGAAAGTTCCTGTCCAAAGAGATTAATTTTTCGCAAACTACCGTCACTATTCATAGGAACACATCCGTGAAAAAGCAACTTGCTGTTGCATATCTTATACATACTGCCCTTATTTAAAATAAGTTTTATGTGTTGTTTTAATTTACTGCAATTTACAAATGCAGAACTCAGTCTTCTGACAACCTCCTGCTCCTCATCTGTCAGCACATATGGGTTTGCAAAATCCACTGTAGGCAAATTGCAATCCTTCATTATATATTCCTTGCCCTCTATCTCAACTGTGGACTTTTCCAAATTGATTTTATGGAGCAGTCTGCGACCCTCCATTTTATATTCCGGATGCTTTTCAATTAACGCACCCTCAAGTTTAAACTGTATCACAGAAATAGCTTTGTGCATTTTCATTTCCACATCTATTTCCTTTTGACTGCTCCTGCGTCTTCTGATTTCAAACTCATTGCAAGGGTCGTCGCCATAAACCTCCATAGCAAAAAGCGCCAAAGGCATAACGCTGATACCGTAACCGTTTTCAAGTACGGAAAGATTATCGTACAATAAGCTTGTCCTTACAATGTTGGCAACACAGGCTGTTTGCCCTGCACTTGCTCCCATCCAAAGCACATCGTGATTTCCCCATTGAATATCTATGCTGTGGTACTTCATAAGCCTGTCCATTACAAAGTGAGGGGCTGAACCTCTGTCGTAAATATCTCCGATAATATGCAGATGGTCTATAACCAACCTCTGAATAAGATTGCTGATTTCAATAATGAATTTATCTGCGTATCCTATTTCAATAATAGTGTGAATAATCTCCTCGTAATATGCTTTCTTGTTTAGAACTTCCTTTTTCTCCGTTATAAGTTCCTCGATTATATAACACATATTTTCAGGCATTGCCTTTCGGATTTTTGAACGTGTATATTTTGAGGACACAATTTTGCACACATCAACAAGTCGGTAAAGAGTAGTTTCATACCAACTAAATGTATTTTCTTTATCTGCTGAAATATAGGACAACTTTTGCTCAGGATAATATATTAAAGACGCAAGTTCTCTTTTTTCGGCAGCTGATAAACTATCACCAAAAACCTCGTCAATCTTTTTCATTACAGCACCTGAACCATTCCTCAATACGTGAGAAAAAGCCTGAAATTCTCCGTGTATATCGGAAAGATAATGCTCGGTACCTTTAGGCAGATTAAGAATAGACTGCAAATTTATAATTTCCGTTGCGGCACTGTCGATAGTAGGATATTGCCTTGCAAGACATTTTAAAAACCTAATCTTTTCATTATCCATAACAACACCTCCATAGGATGCACGTATCTATATTTAGCAAATAGAATGATTTGTAACCTCAAGTAAATTATACTATCCTTTAATGTTCACGTCAACAAGATTAAGATATCTATAATAATCATCAATCATTGACTTTTGTTACCCCTGATTATATAATTATATTGTGGAAATTTAGCAGTAAATCATTAAAAAAGTTTTAAAGGGTGATATTTATGAAAAAATTATTGAAAGTCACAAGCACCGTCCTTGCTATATTGACTGTCTTTTTGACTGTAAACGTGACAACTGTTTTTGCCGCACCGCAAAAAGTTACGGCGGATTTTTCCGTTGAAAACGTCAGCAAGGGCGTAAAAATCAAACTCAACAGCAATTACAAATATGCCACATACGTAATTTACCGCAAAAATCCTGCGTCAAATTGCTACGAGGAAATCAAGACTGTTAAAAATCTCTCAACCAAAACCTTTGTTGACAAAAAGGTTAAGTCCGGCGAAACCTATAACTACAAGGTAAGCGCAATTAGTTATATAGTAGTTGACACAAAGGCGAAGGCAATCACACGTCTTGATACTCCCAAAAATTTAACGGTGAAAACCGACACATACAAGAATGTATGGGGCGAAGATTTTGTTGTTATTTCAGGTTTGGGTCAGGAATATGTTGACCAGTTGTTAAACTCCAAAATAACCGTCCTTAGTTGGAATAAAGTAAAAGGCGCAAAAAGTTATAACATTTATCGTGCAAAAGTCAACGGCTCAAAAATCGGCACTTACAAAAAAATTAACTCAAAGGTATCAATGCTGGGCAAAGCCGAAGCAGCTGACACAAGCGTTATGTCCGGTCAATCCTATAGATACAAGGTTCAGGCAGTTAAAGGAAAGTACCAAAGTACTTTGAGTAAAGCCACAAAAACCTACACTTTCCTTGAAACTCCCCGTTTAGGAGCATCCCTCACTTCCGATTACAAGGGCATAAAACTCAGTTGGGTAGTTGACGGATATGTGGATAAATATGAAATTTACCGCAAGGCTGAGGGCGAAACTTATAAACTGATAAAAAAACTGAAAGGTGATGAAATTCTTTACGATAAAACCACCTGTATGCTGAACTTTGTGGACAATGAGGTTACGTTAGACACAAACTACACCTACTATGTAAAAATGTACGTTTCCAATAAATCAACAAACAGCAATCAGGTCAGCATTACTTTCAGAGATGTTGACGTTATTGTAAAGGTTGGCGAAACCGACAGCACATACAAAAAGTACTATGACGAGATTTACAACGTCGACGGTATGCTAAACCTTGTAGGCGTAAGCAGGGATGTTACCTTTACATCTGCTGACGAAACCATAGCCACAGTTACAAAAGAGGGCGTTATCACAGGCATAACACCGGGCGAAACTACAATTACTATGGTACAGTCATCTGCTCCCGTAATTCCAAATCCGGAACCATACACAACCTACACCAAAACAAATATAAAAGTCAGAGTTACAGAAGTTTAAAATAGTATATTGCACAACAAAAATCCCTTATCCGACTTGGATAAGGGATTTACTGTTTATGGCAGATGTTCGAAAAAACTAATTCAGTACACTTATATTTCCAACCAAAGTTTTCAATTTAAGAAAGGCAGCACCGACAATATCCAATCTCCAAGGGGGCAAAGGCCGATTGGCAGAAACATTGCAGGGACTAAATTGGTAACTCTCATTTTCAATACTCCCAGCATTGTCAATCCCAGACCTATTATAATTATGTATCCGATACAGCCCATTTCCGCTATAACCGCCTGACTTAACAAGGGGCTTATCCATATTGCAAGGACAGTAAGCAGACCCTGATAAACCAACACAAATACCGCTGAAAACAACACGCCCATTCCCATTGTACTTGCAAAAATCATTGAGGAGCACAAATCAAGTGCCGACTTTGTAAACAGCACGGAATTGTCGCCCTTTAGTCCTGCCTGCAAACAGCCTGTAATTGTCATAGCACCTACACAAAAGAGGATTGATGCAGTTACAAAACCCTGCGCCATTTTGGAGTTACTGTTGTTTTTGTCAAACTTATTCTCTAAAAACTTGCCTAATTTGTTTACCTGTTTATCCAAATCCAGCAACTCGCCGATTAGAGTGCCTACAACAATAGCCACCACCACAAGCAATATGCTGATTTCACCGATATCTCCCATACATCCGGATATACCTATGAATATTGTTACAAGCCCCAAGGCTTTGAATAAATTGTCCGACAACCTTTCCGGCAGACCTTTATTTAGCAACATTCCGATTGTACTTCCGATTATTACCGTCAGGGTGTTTACCCCTGTTCCCAACAGTCCTATCATTTTATCATCCCTTAATATTTTTCTGTTTTAATTATATTACATCTATAAAAATTTCGCAATATTTGGTTTTTATAATTGCAAGTGCAATTAATATATGTTACAATGTATTAGTATAATTATATTTTTCTCTTTGGAAGGAGATTGTTAAAATGTGTGGAATTTGCGGTTTTACCGGACAAATTGAGGATAGAGAACAGGTACTGAAAAATATGACAGAGGTCATTACCCACCGTGGCCCTGACTCCGACGGTTTTTTCTGTGACGATTATGTAAATATGGGCTTTAGACGATTGAGTATCATCGACCTTGACGCAGGTCATCAGCCTATTTATAACGAGGATAAAAGCCTTGTGCTTACATTTAACGGTGAGATTTACAACTACAAGGAATTGAGAAAAGAACTTATTGACGCAGGTCACAAGTTCTATACTGACGCTGACAGTGAGGTTTTAGTTCACGGCTACGAGGAATGGAGAGAGGATATGCTCCTCCGTTTGCGTGGTATGTTCGGCTTTGCAATTTACAACACAAAGGATAAAAGCCTGTTTATTGCAAGAGATTTCTTTGGAATTAAGCCTATGCACTATACTGTAATCGGCAACGATTTAGTTTACGGCAGCGAGATTAAGAGCATTTTGGAGCATCCTAAATTTGAAAAGAAATTCAACTACAAGGCTCTTGATACCTACCTTTCTTTCCAATATGCCGTTCCTCCGGAAACTTTCTTTGAGGGCGTTTACTGTCTGATGCCCGGGCATTATATGACATTTAAAAACGGTGTTGTTGAAACTATCCGTTACTGGGAGGCAAAGTTCAGACCTGACGAAAGTATGACAGAGGAAGAGGCTGTTGACAAAATTGAAAAGGTTTTCGAAAACTCTGTAAACGCTCACAAAATCGCTGACGTTGAGGTTGGCTGTTTCCTTTCAAGCGGTGTTGATTCAAGTTATGTTTCAACGTATTTTGCAGACCAAAAAACCTTTACAGTTGGCTTTGACTTCGGTGAAAAATACAACGAGATTTCCTGGGCTGAAAGACTTTCCAAACTAATCGGCGTTGAACATCATACACATTTGATTTCAAGCGAGGAATTCTGGGACGCTGTTCCTACTGTTCAGTACCATATGGATCAACCTCTTGCAGACCCAAGTTGTATCGCACTTTACTTTGTATCACGTCTTGCAAGTGAATATGTAAAGGTTGTGCTTTCAGGTGAGGGCGCAGACGAATTGTTCGGCGGTTACACCTGCTACAATGACCCTCGTGTGTTCAACTTATATCAAAAGGTTGTACCTTACTGCGTGAGAAAAGCATTAAATAAAGTTGCTAAAAAACTTCCTGATATTAAAGGACGTGACTATATTATCAGGGCAACTCACCCGCTTGAGGAGAGATTTATCGGCAACGCGTTTATGTACGATTACGAGCAAAAACGTGAACTGCTGAAAAAACCTGAGATTGCAAGACGTCCTCAGGACTACACAAAACGTTACTACTACCGCACTCGCCGTCAGGATGATGTAACAAGAATGCAGACCCTTGATATAAATTTGTGGATGGTTGGCGATATTCTCTTAAAGGCTGACAGAATGTCTATGGCTAACTCCCTGGAACTTCGAGTACCTTTCCTTGACAAGGAAGTGTTCAAGGTTGCATCATCACTTCCCACACATCTCCGCTGCAACAAGGAAAACACAAAATATGCTATGCGTAAAGCGGCTGAAAGACACTTGCCGAAAGAAACTGCCGAAAAGGAAAAGTTGGGATTCCCTGTTCCTACTCGTGTATGGCTACGTGACGAGCATTACTACAATGTTGTGAAAAAAGCCTTTAAATCCGAAACTGCGGAGAAATTCTTTAATACCGATATTCTTGTAAACTGGCTTGATATTCACTACAGTCAGAAAGAGGACTACAGCCGTAAAATCTGGACTGTTTATGTTTTCATTGTATGGTATGACATTTACTTTAACGAGAATGATAAAAAGGTTAAGAAACCTCAAAATCACTTGGTAGAGTTAAAGGCTAAGGCTGAGGCTAAACGTAAACTTGCAAGGCAGAAAGCCGCTATTGCCAAGGTTCAGGCTGAACTTGCACAGCAAGAGGGTATTCACGATGACGGTTATGCGGACAATTCCTCTGATACAGTTGAGGACGCCTTTGACGACGAAAGCCTTATCGCTACAAAATTCCAAAGCCTACAGGACAATATTTTAGGCTTGAATATTCCTGAAGAAGACCAAACTCCCCTTGAACAGGCTGAACAGGCGGTTATGCTGGAAAGTTTTGAGGACGAGGGATTTGAGGATGCTATTGAGGAAAACGGGTACGAAGATGAGGAAGAAGTTGTCGAGGAATATATAGATATTACAAAACAGGCTGAAATTACAGACGATGACGGAATAATCAGAGATGACGTTATTGACAACATTATTTTCGGTATTGATGATTTAAAGGACAGCGAATAAAATTAAAAGTACCGCCCTTTTTGGGCGGTACAGTTAAATATGCTAAAAATCAAGGCATTTTACAAGGGCTTTCCTAATAATTTCGTATTCTTTAAGATAGTCTGAGGCAGGTAGGGGATTTTCTCCAAGTCCTGTTTCCACGGTGATTGCAGGGGTTTTCATATAACCGATAAGCCAATCCTTAAAGCCACCGCCTGTGGCGATTTTAGGGGGATTTGCTATCTTATATCCTGAATATTTTGAAAACCTCTCCCCTAACTCTATACTCCTTTTTGGGGTGTCCTTGTATTCAGAGTAAATCTCTCTGCCCTGACTGTGGAAGGCTATTGCAAAACTGAATTTTTCTTTAAGACAGAAATTGCAAAGTGCCATTGTTTCAACTTCCGAAAAGGGACGTCTTCCCCCAAATCTTGTGGGAGCAGGGCCTGTGATACCCTGTTCTGTTTCAAGCTTACGCAGTTGTTGCCACCCTGCGTTAAAGTTGTGGTTTAAGTCAACCCCTCGTGCGTTTGACTGCCAACGGTTTGTATTATCGGTAATTTTGTTAATCAGTTTTTCGTATTTCGGGCAGGACGATGCACCGTGAATTTGGATTTCCACTCCGTCAGGATTTACGCAGGGAATTACCACTAACCCACGTTTATTCAGCACTTCAAAAATATCCACCTCATATATAATTTTTCGTTCCTTATAGCCACAGCATATTTCCTCAAAAAAGTGCAAAATCAGCAGTGTATTAAACCACTCCATTCCGTGAAAAGTACAGGCATACAGTACGGCATTTTTCCTGTTGCCTATGGACAGTGCGTTGATTTTCCTACCGCACAGGCTCTTGCCGATTGGAAACACTTTGACGAAATTGTACTTATGGGATATGTTTTTTATTGCAACATTCTGCAAATAATAATCAGGCGCAGTATTATAGAAATTAATAAATATCACCTCGGAGAAAATTATGGATAAATTATTTGAAAAAACTATTGGAAGTACAAATGTATATGACGGAAAGGTTTTGCACATATTGGTTGACGATGTAGAGTTGCCAAACGGCAGAACTTCAAAAAGGGAAATCGTAGTGCATCAGGGTGGGGTATGTGTTGCCGCCCTTGACGAAAACAACAACCTTTTCTTTGTGCGACAGTTTCGTTATCCTTACAAAGAGGTTGTGTTGGAACTTCCTGCCGGTAAACTTGAAATGGGGCAAACTCCCCTTGAAAACGGCAAACGTGAACTTTTGGAGGAAACAGGCTGTGTGGGATATAACTTTATATCTTTAGGTCAGATGTACCCAAGTCCCGGATATACAGGAGAGATTATCCACCTTTACGCCTGCCGTGTAAAATCTCAAGAGGCGCAACAACTTGATAATGATGAATTTTTAACTGTAGAAAAAATCCCCATAGATAAGGCTATGGAGTTAGTTTTAAACAATCAACTTCCTGACGGAAAGTCACAAATCGCTATTCTAAAACTACACGCTTTGCTGAAATCAGGAAAAATCTAAACTATTACATTTTACGAAAGGGATTTACCATATATGCAGATTTTCAGAAATTTAACCCCTACAACTGAATATACCGCTGTTGCCTTGGGGTATTTTGACGGAATGCATATTGCCCACCAAAAGGTTATAAATTCCGCTGTGGAATGCAAAAAGCAAGGGCTTACTCCTATTGCTTTTACCTTTATTTCCACACCAAAGGCAGAGGACAAAGCAATACAGATAAACACCTATGAGGAAAAATGCAGACTTTTTGAAAAGGCAGGAATTGAAACCCTCTACATAATCGACTTTGAGTTGATAAGAAACAAAACACCGGAAGATTTTGTAAAAGAAATTGTCAAGGACGTTTTTAATGCCAAAAAAGCTTTCTGCGGTTTTAACTATCACTTCGGCAAAAACGGAGCAGGAAACACAGATGACCTTATCAAACTTTGCAAAGGTTATGATATTGAGGTTGGAGTTTGTGAGCCTGTGCTGATTGAGGACACCATTGTGTCGGCAACACAGATTAGAAAGTTTTTGCTTGAGGGCAAAATTGAACTTGCCAACAAGTTCTTAGGCTACGATTACGGAATTGTCAGCACCTCTGTTGAGGGCAATCATATCGGCACTAATATTTTAGATACCCCAACTGTTAATCAGGAATTTCAGCAGGATATTGTGTTGCCCAAATTCGGCGTGTATGCCTCTATTGTTACTATCGACAACAACCGTTATTACGGCGTTTCAAATATCGGAGTAAAGCCTACAATCAGCGACAACTACTCCCCTCTTTGCGAAACCTGGTTACCATTGTATAAGGGCGGCGATTTGTACGGCAAGGTAATCGACACAAGGCTCAAGGCATTTATACGCCCTGAAAAGAAGTTTGACAGTCTGGAAGAACTAAAGGCGGAAATCAGGCGCAACGGCGAAACCGCTGTGGAAATACTTTCTCAAATTGAAAAATAAGCTCCCTACGGAAATCCATAGGGAGCTTTCGTTATGCTATTCAGTTGGTAAAGTAAGTTTATTTAACCTTAACTAATTTTGTGCTTATAGGTGAGTGAGCTGTCTTTTTGCCTGAGGTTACAAAGGCTCTGACGGTAACCTTGTAGGTACCGGACTTTTTAATGCTAATTGTCTTTTTTACAGAAGCTTTCTTCAACTCTTTCTTTGACAGAGTAAACTTCTTGTTGTAGGTTTTCTTGCCAAGTTTATATGTTACCAAAAAGCCTGTAGCGTCATTTGCTTTCTTGAAAGTAAACTTGATGGAGTTTTTTGCACCCTTAATTGTTACCTTTGGTGTCTTTAGGACTTTTTTAGCAACTGATTTTCCTGTTTCGATTACCTCACCGCAGTCTGCACAAACTTTGTTGCCGGTGTTACCCTTATCAAAGTAGGTAGCGGACTTTTTGCCTGTTGTAGTTGTATTTACGTGAGCACACTCAGCCGGCATTGTAACCTCTGTGGGCTCAGTTTCAGTTGGCTGTGGGACTGTCTCTGTAGGCTCTGTTTCTTTGGTTGTTTCAGTTGTTTCTGTGTTCTCTGTCACTTCTGTTGTCGGCTCTGTAGTTTCGGTAGATTCAGGTATTGATTCATAAGGATTATGGTCGGTTTTTACCAAATTATTCCTTGCATTTTCAAGGTTTTCCCATGCTGTCAATAACTCCTCCGCTGTTGCGTCATCGTCATGATATGCTATCTGCATCGCCTCATTATATGCTTGTCTGAATTCATAATAATTTTCATAGTACATTCCAAAATATTCAACTTCATCAATAATTGCACTATAGCTACAAAGGCAAGTCTGCAAACCGTTTCTTGTATCCTCAACGTCCATCGTCACTTCTGTAGTTGGCTCTGTAGTTTCTGACGGAGTTGTAGGTTCTGTAGCATTATAATAAATCGTTGCTTTTTTTAGATAATCATTTCCGCCTTGAATATTAATATTGTGCCAATCATTTTCGCTGCCTGAGTAATAAACTTTTTCTAAACTTTTGCAATTATCAAATACAGCCCAGCCTATACTTATTACACTATCCGGTATTGTTATACTTGTTAAGTATGAACAACCGCTAAATGCCTCTTGTCCTATAACAGTAACACCGCTTGGGATTGTAACACTTGTTAAGTTATAGCAGTAATAAAATGCCCTATAGCCTATCTCTGTCACACTGCTTGGGACTGTAAAGTGCGTATCAGTCTTGCCTGTTGCGTATTTTATAAGTGTAGTTTCGGATATGTCATACAAATTACCATCTACAGAATGGTAATTTGTAGGATCGCTTTCAATACTTGTTACGTATCTGCATTTATCTAAAAGTTCATAACTTATACCGCCAACAGCATGTCCGTCAATTTCCATTGGGATTTTAAGGACTGATTCGTCACCAAAATAATCCGTAAGTAATGCTGTGCCATCCTCTAAAAATTCGTACTCAAAATCTCCGCTTCTTATTGCGTTTGCAGTTATCGGAGCAAGTGTAAATAAACTTACCAGCATCAGCAGGACTAACACAAGGGATAAGGGTTTTGTAATGTGTTTCATAATACTATCCTCCATTAAGATGAAAAATACACGATTTCACGCTTATAAAATTTTAATATTATCTTCAAGTTAATCATAACATAAAATAATAATTTTACAAGGGAAAAAATTAAAATAACAGGGAAACATTCATAGTATTATTTACAAATTTGAAAGCGTAAAAGTTTAGTAAAAATAAATAGCCTCCCTTGTGTAAAGGGAGGTAGCAAAAATCTTTGATTTTTGACGGAGGGAATGTGGGCAGTGAATACTACTTTTTGTAGCAATTATCTACATATTTTACAATCCCTCAGTCACTTCGTGACAGCTTTCTCCAAAAGCGAGAACCCTTTTGTCAGCTACGCTGACATTTTTCCTATTAAGGAAATTACCCTTTACACAAGGTAGGCGTTTATGTTATATAACATAATCTATGGGTAATGGGGTTTTCATAAGGTCCGCAATAGTTATGCTGTCAAAATAATCGTTGGTTATATCATAAAACTTTTTCCACATTTCATATGTACGGCATTGAGCCTTTCTGACGCAAGGCTCTGCGTTACATTCCAAGCAGGATACAGGGGCAAGATTGCCCTCAGTAAGGCGAAGTATCTCTCCTACCTTGTAGTCGTTTGGCTCTCGTGTTAGCCTATAACCGCCGCCCTTTCCGTGTGCGCCCTCGATTAACTTGCCCTTAATCAGCAAGGGCATAATCCTCTCCAAATACTTTAAGGATATCTCCTGCCTTTGGGCTACGTCTTTCATTGGAATGTATTTACCTTGATTATTTTCTGCCAAATCAATCAGCACTCTCAGGGCATATCGCCCTCTTGTTGATATCATCATTTAAAACTTTCCTTATTCACTAAATAATGGTGTTGACAGATATCTGTCACCTGTATCAGGCAGTAAAACTACAATGTTTTTGCCCTTGTTTTCCTCACGTTTTGCAAGTTCAAATGCCGCATAAGCCGCCGCACCTGAAGAAATACCTACAAGTACGCCTTCCTTTTTGCCGATTAGCTTGCCTGTTGCAAAAGCGTCCTCGTTGCTGACAGGGATTATTTCGTCATAAATTGAAGTGTTTAGCACCTCAGGAACAAAACCTGCGCCTATTCCCTGAATTTTGTGAGGACCTGCAACTCCTGTGGAAAGTACAGCAGAGGACTGTGGCTCTACGGCAACTACCTTTACGTTAGGATTTTTGGATTTCAGGTATTCGCCTACGCCTGTTACTGTACCACCTGTGCCAACACCGGCTACGAATATATCAACTTCGCCGTCGGTATCTTCCCAGATTTCAGGGCCTGTTGATAGGCGATGCGCCTTTGGGTTTGCAGGATTTACAAACTGTCCTGCAATAAAACTGTTGGGGATTTCCGAGTGGATTTCCTCTGCCTTTGCGATTGCACCTTTCATACCCTTTGCACCGTCGGACAGCACAAGTTCTGCGCCGTAGGCTTTCATAAGTTGTCTGCGTTCAACGGACATTGTGTCAGGCATTACAATAATAATTCTGTAACCTCTTGCGGCTGCAACGGAGGCAAGTCCTATGCCTGTGTTACCGCTTGTAGGCTCGATAATAACTGTGTCCTTTTTCAGTATTCCCTTTTCCTCTGCATCATCAAGCATTGACTTTGCAACTCTGTCCTTTACGGAACCGGCAGGGTTGAAATACTCTAATTTTGCAAGGACTGTAGCCTGTAAATTCTGTTCTTTTTCTATGTGTGTAAGTTCCAAAAGAGGAGTTTTTCCTATAAGTTGGTCTGCTGATGTATATATTTTTTTAGCCATTGTGTTGTCCCCCTTACTTAATTGCCTGAAAGCCCTGTTCAAGGTCTGCAATAATATCGTCAATGTGTTCAGTACCGATAGAAAGTCTTACTGTGTTGGGCTTAATGCCTGACGCCAAAAGTTCGCTTTCGCTTAACTGTGAATGAGTTGTAGATGCCGGATGAATTACAAGGCTCTTAACATCCGCAACATTTGCAAGAAGTGAGAAAAGTTCCAGACTTTCTGTAAATTTCTTTGCCTTCTCTGCTCCGCCTTTTATCTCAAATGTGAAGATTGATGCGGCACCGTTAGGGAAGTATCTGTCATAAAGTTCTTTTTCACTGCCCTGTGCAAGGGAGGGGTGATTTACTCTTTCAACCTGTGGGTGATTTTTCAGATACTCTACTACCTTTAACGCATTTTCAACATGACGTTCCAAACGGAGTGACAAGGTTTCAAGTCCCTGCAACAGCAAAAATGAGTTAAATGGTGAAATTGTTGCGCCCTGATCTCTCATTAATGTTGTACGGAGTTTCAGAATATATGCAAGGTTTCCGCAAGCCTCAGAGAACACTATTCCATGATATGATGGGTTTGGCTCTGTGATGCCCTTGAATTTATCGTTTTGTGTCCAGTCAAATTTACCTGAGTCAACAACAACACCGCCCATTACAGTACCATGACCGCCGATAAATTTTGTAGCGGAATGAACAACAATATCTGCTCCATGCTCAATAGGTCTTAAATAATAAGGAGTTGCAAAGGTGCTGTCAACAATCAGCGGAATACCGTGCTTGTGAGCAATCTCTGAAACTGCCTCGATATTCAAAACATCTGAATTTGGGTTGCCTAAAGTTTCAGCATATACAAGTTTTGTGTTGTCCTGAATTGCATTTTCGATAGCAGATAAATCCTTGCTGTCAACAAAGGTTGTGTCGATACCCTGCTCTTTTAATGTGTTTGCAAAGAGGTTATACGTACCGCCGTAAATATTTGAGGCTGATACAATATGGTCACCTGCTATTGCAATATTTTGCACTGCGTATGTGATAGCCGCTGCACCTGATGCTGTAGCCAATGCACCTACACCGCCCTCAAGGGCCGCTATTCTTTCCTCAAAGGTTGAGGAAGTTGGGTTCATCAATCTTGTGTAAATGTTTCCGCCCTCGGTTAAGCCAAAACGGTTAGCAGCCTGTGCGGAATCTTTAAAAACGTAAGAAGTTGTTGCGTAAATGGGAACTGCTCTTGCGTCTGTTGTTGGGTCGGGATTTTCCTGACCTGCGTGTACCTGTAGTGTTTCAAATTTATAATTGCTCATTGTTAAAATCCTTTCTTAATTAAATGTTTACTGTATGTTTATTGTTTTTGTTTAGCAACCTCTACAGCAACACATTCGATTAAGACTTAGGATTGAGTAGAATATAACGGTTCTTTTTGATTTCATAAAACATCACCTTTCAAAATGCCGTGCAAAAAAACAACGGAGAATTTACGCTCTCCGTTGTAATCATTATTATGCACAGTGGAGAACTTATATCAAATAAACAATGAAAATGGGTAACTTATTTATTTGATTTATTTACCTACCAACCAAGTAGGTTGATATGATTATAGCACTGTGTTTTTTAAAAGTCAACACTTTTTAGAAATTTTTTTGAATTTTTTAACTTCCTGCGGATTCATACGCGTGAACTCCCCTGTTCCACACAATACAGCCCACAGTCATAATAACAATACTGATTATTACAGTTCCGCCGATATTATAAAAGGGATTTGCTCCTGTTGTAATAAAATAACTTGCAGGGTAAAATGCTGTAAATGCAAATGGAATTATGTAGGAAATAATAGTTTTAACAGCATTGTTGTAAATGGTAGTTGGATATTTTGCAAAGTCGTTTACCATATAGAACATATAGGTTATGTTACCGCTTTTCTTTATCCAAAAGGCAATAGCAGTCGTAAGCGTTTTTTATATTGTTCAAACTATCACCTCATTTTCAAAACATTTCCTACATTAATTTCTGCCCTATTTCTTTATAGACGCAAGAAAGCGTGCGCACCATATGCGTGCGCTTTCTTTAGCCATCGCTCGTGCGCACGCAGGGCGCAACTGAGCGGGCAATATAAATTATTTTTTTTGATAGGATTTATTGGAATATTACAGTTTATATAAATTGTGATAATTTAAAATTAAATTATACAGTTTGTTGTAATTTCCTATCAAAAAAAAGAGCGGTGACAACTCACCGCTCTGATTAATTGCAAATATTAATTAGCAAAAGAATACATCCATTTCTTTGTCTTCGCCGTCAGCAACAAAATATGCTTTGCTCTCCTCAGGCTTGATGTAAATAGCGATTTCCTTTGCAGGCTGACCGTTAACAAGTTTTACGTTCTTGATAACTTCGTCGATTGAAACCTGTGCGCCGCCGAACTCAATGAAAACCTCAACCTTAGTAGCAGTTGCCTTTTTAGCAGTTGTTGTTTTCTTTGTAGCAGCAGCCTTCTTTGCAGGAGCCTTCTTTACAGGCTCTTTCTTTGCAGCAGGCTCAGCCTTTTTAGCAGTTGCAGTCTTTTTAGCAGGTGCTTTTTTAGCCTCTGTTGTCTTTGTTGTTTTTGTTTCTGCAGCCTTTGGAGCAGCAGTCTTTTTCTCTGTTGTTTTTGTCTCAGTTTTCTTTGTTGTTGCCATATTCTTTACCTCCAAAAAATACGTAAATATATATAACGTAAGCAAATTTCTGTTTACACCGCTATTATACTAACGGCAAATTCAAAAGTCAATGAAAAACAAAAACTTTGTAGCATTGTACAATTCACATAAATATTTTTTCTTTATTTATACAATTTTAACAATAAATTTCGGCTTTTTCAGAACATTTACTTATAATAAAATGGCTTATTTAGTAGTATTTCTGCGCCTTTAGGGGTATTATAACCAGGAATAAATATTACTATTGTATTTCCCACCGAGAATTGGTATAATATATTTGTCCGTTTACTTGGACATTGGAGGTCTTTTTTCTTATTATGATTGAAAATCTTATTATAGTATCTACCCAAGTTTTTGTATTGTTTATACTTATCGCAATAGGTTTTGTTTGCGGTAAAACAGGTCTTATCAAAGACACAGGTGCAAAGTATCTTACGGATATTGTTCTGTACCTTGCAACCCCCTGTATTATGATTAAGGCATTTCAGGAGGTTGAATACGAGGACAGACTGCTGATAAATTTAGGTATTGCGGCATTGTGTTCATTTTTGATATTGGTTCTTTCAATCCCTCTGTGCAAACTTATTTTCAGAGATAATAACGAAAACAGACGGAAAATACTTCAATTTACCGCAATTTTCTCAAACTGCGGTTTTATGTCGTTACCTTTACAAAACGCTGTGTTAGGCAGTAAAGGTGTGTTCTACGGCTCTGTGTTTGTTGCAATGTTCAACATTATTATTTGGAGTTACGGGCTTATTGATATGAGCGGTGATAAAAAATTCTTTACACCGAAAAAACTTATTCTGAATCCCGGCATTTTGGGAGTAATTGTTGCGGTACTTCTCTTCTTCCTAAAAGTAAAACTCCCTACGATTTTCATAGAGCCTGTAAACTATCTTGCGGCACTTAACACTCCTGTACCGATGCTTGTAATCGGATTTTATTTATCCCAAACTAACCTTGGCAGAATTTTCAGAGATTCAGGCGCGTATATCTCTATGGCATTAAGACTTGTGGCAATTCCTTTAGTTTCATTACTTGTAATGTGGTTGTGCAGAGTTTCCGGTGACGTATTGGTTGCCTGTACTATTGCTGCGTCTGCTCCGGCGGCGGCAACTACCACAATGTTTTCCACTAAATTCGGACGTGACACGGATTTATCAGTAGGTATAGTATCGGCTTCTTCCCTGCTGTCCGTTATCACTATGCCTTTGATTATTGCATTTGCTCAAACATTAGCATAAGGACGGAAAAGTTATGGCTAAAAATCCACGACAAAAACAAAAACTCCTTTTTTTGCAAAAAATACTTCTTGAGAAAACCGACGAAAACAACGGACTTACCGTAAACGAAATTATAGCGGAACTTGAACAGTACGGCATTACTGCCGAGCGAAAGAGCATATATGACGATTTGGACACCTTGAGGGTTTTCGGACTTGACATTTGCAGTGAAAAGACGAAAACTGTTAAGTACTATATCGGTGCAAGAGATTTCCAGACTTCCGAATTAAAACTGTTAGTGGACGCAATCCAGAGTTCAAAGTTTATTACGGAGAAAAAGAGTATTGAACTTATTAGGAAATTGGAAAAACTCACAAGTTCCAAGGAAGCGCAACTTCTTCAACGGCACGTTTACGTTACAAACCGCGTCAAGACTAATAACGAAACAATTTACTACAATGTTGACAGACTTCACGACGCTATAAACAACGACAGAATAATTGAGTTTTTCTACAATCAATGGGTACTTGACACAGGCAACGTAGAAAAGATAAAATTAAAGAGAAAAAGGAACGGTGAAAAATACATAGTAAGCCCCTGGGGGCTTTGTTGGGATGACGAAAACTACTATCTAATTGCATTTGATGAAAAGTCAAAGGAAATACGCCACTACCGTGTAGATAAGATGGAGAGCATAACCGTAACGGATACCGAGAGAAACGGAAAAGCGGAATTTAAAAAGTTTGATATTGCAAACTACACTAAATCCACCTTTTCTATGTTTGCCGGTACTGAAACGGAAGTTAAGTTGTCCGTGGACAACAGCCTTGTGGGAGTTATTGCGGACCGATTCGGCAATAAAGTTTTTGTTACCAAAGACGATGACAACAGCAACCGTTTTATTGTAAATGTAAAAGTAAACATAAGCCATCAGTTTTTCGGCTGGTTGTTTGCCTTGGGAGATAAGGTAAAGATTTTATCCCCTGAATCAGTTAAGGAAAAATATAAAAATCACATTGATAATGTATTATCCTGCTATAAGGAGGTGGAGTAATGATTTGCCCCAGATGCGGTAAAGAAGTTCCGGACAACGAAACAATTTGCCCCTTTTGTTTTCAACTTTTAAATAACAATATGGAATTTAACAACTTCCGCAAAGACGGATTTATTGCATTAAAAAAGAAAGAAAACAACGGTGAAAAAACAGAATCAAGCAATTTTGCACCAAAATACTTCAGAATTAACGAGTTGAATATTTTTGTAATTGCCATAGTATTTGTATTAAGCGTTGGATTGCTTACTGTTTTCGGACTGAAACTTCTCCAAACGATTACCAATGCAGATTCTCTTGTTCCACCGCTTCCCACTACGGAATATGTGACTACCGAGCCCACTACGGAAGAGCCTACAGAGGCGACTATAAAGAACGCTGTAAAAAATGTTTCTATAAAAAACGTTTACGGAAGTTGGAGAATGGCGGCTGACGAGGAAAGTGCAAGTCACGCAATCCCTTATTTCAGTTTTTCAAGCGACGGTAAGGCACAGCAAAACTTGGGCAGTATCACAAGAACAGGTGAATTTAAGGATTTATCCAATAAAAAGGATAATGTTATATATATTAAAATCAGCGGTGCGCTGACAGGTACTTTTAACTTTGACGTTACCGGCAACAGCAAGGACGGTTACAGCCTTGTGTTAAGTAGTATTAACACCTACACCGAGCATTACCTTACAAGTACTACCGCAAAATTCTACAATCCTACTCCTATCCAGAATTTCAAAATGGATAAAGGAATACTCGGCAAATGGGTAAACGATGATGAATCACGTGTTTACGAGTTTACCGACGACGGCAGAATGTCCTGCACAAAGGACAACACTACCATTGACGGCGTATGGACTATTTATGAGGACTATAAAATTACTGTTCAATATTTGGAAAGAACAATGGAAACCATTGAACTTGACTACAAACTTGCAAAAGGTCACTTAATTATCAACGACAATATTTACACAAAAGAGTAAAATAAGCAAAAAATAAAACCACTGTACTGATTATCGTACAGATGTTCCCTTATAATAGAATTATAAAGTTCTTTGGAGGGAATTAATATGATGAATTTTTGCTTTTTTGTATTTGTGACTTATGTTTTGGGATGGATTTGTAAAACACTGTTTTCAAAAAGAAAAGGGAGATAAGTGGGACAAGGAGGATGTATTGCAACATCTGTTTATTATCAATAAAACTGCCGGAAAAAACGACAGTTATCTGCAAGTGACCAAACAACTTGACAAACTCAACATAGAAAACTGCACCGTTAAATACACACAAGCCAAAGGTGACGCTACAAATATCGCAAGGGATTTTGTAAAGAACAGCCATGATTTTGTAAACGTGTACTCCTGCGGAGGTGACGGCACATTTAACGAGGTTATAAACGGAATTTACGATTTGGATAACTGTGCGGTTGCACCTGTGCCTATCGGAAGCGGCAACGATTTTATCAGAAGTTTTCAGACGAAAAAAGAGGATTTTTTAAATATTGACAAACTTTTAAAAGGAACGGCAAAAAGCATTGACCTTATAAAATGCAACGATAAAATATGCGCAAACTCCGTAAATATCGGCTTTGACTGTGCTGTTGCAAAGAACGTGGATATTTTCAAGAAATGGCCTCTTATTTCATCAAGTTTTGCATATAAACTGTCGGTTGTATATTGTCTTGTCAGCAAACGTAAACACAAATTTGAGATTTACGCAGATAATAAACTCCTGCCTATGAGCAGTACATATCTGTTGTCGGTATCAGCCAAAGGCAAATACTACGGCGGCGGAATTAAATGCGCCCCCTATGCGGACAATATGGACGGACTTATTGACTTTATGTTTATTGATTCCGTTGGAATTATTAAATTTCTGTCTTTCTTTACATCTTTTGTAAAAGGCGAACACATAAATGATTCTACCGCGGACTTTGTATTCCACAATAAATATAATCAGATTGAATACAAAAGTAAAACGCCTATCGAAATAGGCGTTGACGGAGAAATATTTACAGTAACAGAAGCAAAAATATCTGTTCTGAAAAATGCATTAAAAATAATTTTACCATAAAAAACTCGGTTTAAAACCGAGTTTTTTTAATGAATATTTTTATACTGTCGGGCAGAAAAGTGTTCTATTCGCAGAACCTCTCTCCTCACTCTTCATTATCCATTATCCATTATCCATTATCAATTATCAATTAAATATCGTACATTTCCTCAAACATTTTTATTCCGGACTCTGTTCTGAATATTTTTTCCTTAACGTTTTTGGCAAGTTCCATACTGATATGCTCCTCGTAAATATTCACAAGGAAATCTGCTTCAACCAATATTCTGTAGGGCGCATTGTCAATGCCCTTGTATGTATGGTGGTGGGCAATAAGATAACAAACCTTGTCGATAAAATCCTCTTCATAACCTATTTCCGTTAAGAGTTTTTCAGCCTCGGCAGGTCCCTCCTGCTCCTGATATGCACCGGCGCTTGAGCCGAACTTTTCCTCGCTGAGTTTAATTCCGATATCGTGAGTAATCGCCGCAACTTCCAGCAGATACTGAACATCCTCAGGGAGTTTCTCATTAATTCCGATTGTCCTTGCGATTGCATACACTTTCAGAAAATGCTGTATTCTTTTAACGTCACCTTTAAAATAAGTCATCATAGCATTAATTGTATCGTTAATCTTTGACATTTCCTTTTGCTCTCCTTATTTTGCGAATGTATTTAAAGGTTTCCTTTTCACCTTTATCCTTTAGCATTTTTAGTAAAAATTCAATCTCGTCGGAAGTTTGGGGATGAATAAACCTAACCTTTTTGGCTTTCTCGAAATATTCCAAAGCGCTGCCGTCTGTGTAGTTTTTACCGCCGTAAATTTTACTTGCGGCAACTCTGTCACAGAACATTTCAATTACAAACACCTGCGGCATTTTCACAGGGGTAAGTTGTTTTGTCTTAAAGTCGTAATCGTTCCAATATTCAAAATGGTGACGGTTTCTGCCTTTGTGATGTAACCAAGCCTTTGAGTAACCGTACTTTTCACGTTCACCCTCATTTGGAGAACGTGTGCCTTGATAATTCTTTGCGCCGGGAATAAACTCCGTAGGAGTGTATTTTGATAAATCGTGCATCAATCCTCGCCATGGGATACCTGCACGAAAACAGTTGGCAATAACCTTGTGTCTGTGCCTTGTGATTGTTATAAAGTGTTTAATGGGATGTCCCATATTTTATCACCTAAATTAAAATATTACTGTTCTCTGAACTGCTCCGGATAAATATTTGTCAACAGGGTTTTCAAAACCTCAAGGGCAGTATAACCCTGCATTGTAATGTCCTCATAAGGAACTACAAAGGTGTTTTCGGAAAGTGCGTCAAGTTCACGAAGTTCAATACTGTTCTTTAAATATTCTACAGTTTCCTCACTTCCGCAGAAAATACAGTCCGGATTAGACAGCAAAAATGTTTTGTTATCCACTATGTTGCTTTCAGCCTGTTTGAACACGTTTGTAGCACCGGTGTAGTTCAGCATAGCCGAACCCCAACTGCCGGTGTTCATAGTTTTCAGAATATCGTCCTCAAGATATACGTAGCAAATTGTCTTTACCACAGGCTCTGCAATAACAGCGTCTTTGACTTCTTTCATTGTGTCAAAGAGTTCCTTTGACGCTTCTGCACCTTGGCTTTTGCCTGTGATATTACCGCCTAAAATACTGCCGATTTTCTCATACATTGACTTCAACTGTTTTAGAGTTTGTGCATCGTCAAAAATCGCAACGGTAATTCCCTTTTCCTCAATCTGCTCTTTTACGGCAGGGTCAAGGTTTGATTCTGCAAAAACTATTTGCGCACCGATTTTGGCAATAGCCTCAACGTCAGGAGTAGATTCGTCGCCTACACTTGGCACAACCTGAAAGCCCTTTTGAGTTACAGCGTCACTTCTGCCTGTCATTTTAATATCATATCCCATACAGGAAATAATATCAGCAAGATTTTTGCTGAGAATAACAATGCTGTTTGGCTCTGCTCCTACAGTTACCGAGCCTACAGTAACAGGATATTCACTTCCCTGTGAACAGGAAGTCAACCCAAAAGCAGATGTTGTAATCATCAACAAAGCCAGAATAACAGCTAAAAATTTTTTACCCATATGAATTTCCCCTATATCAAAAGTGATTCTACAAACTGTTTTGCACAACGTGGTGAACGTCCGCCCTTGCCAAGTGCAAAAGATTCCGCCTTTACGGCAAGTTCTTTTTCATCTATGTTAAGATTATACTTCTTTGCAAGGGAATATACAATATCAAGATATTCCTTTTTGTCAGGATTGCTAAAGCATACAGCAAGTCCGAATCTGTCGGAAAGAGACAGAGTTTCCTGCATATTATCCCTGCGGTTAATATCGTCGCTGTCCCTGTCTTTCCAACTTTCCTTAACGAGATGTCTGCGGTTTGATGTTGCGTAAATCAGCGCATTATCAGGTCTTGCTGCTAAACCGCCCTCTAACAAAGCCTTTAAAGTTGTATAACTTTGGTCCTGACTTTGGAAAGATAAATCGTCAATAAATATAATAAACTTCATTGGCAGAGAGGCGATTTTATCAACCAAAATAGGAAAATCAACAAGCCTTTCTTTTGGCATTTCAACTACCCTCAAACCGTCTTGTCTGAATTGATTGGAAATCGCTTTAACAGTAGAACTTTTGCCTGTACCCATATCTCCGTAAAGAAGGCAGTTGTTACAGGACTTGCCTTGTAGGAAGGCAACTGTATTATCCACAACCTTCGCACGTTGAGTTTCATAGCCTACAAAGGAGTCCATACTTATTCTGTCCGGATGCTCCACAGGACAAATCTGTCCTTCACGCCAAATAAAAGCCTTGTAACGTGCAAACATTCCGCAACCGTTGTTTTTATGGAAATCCTCAAGAACCTCTATAGAAATGTCCTCTGTACCAAATTCCTCAACAGGTGCGCCTGTTTCCCAAACAGGCAGAAATGGTATTACCTCGGCAATATCGTCCTTGTATTTATAGTCGGCGATAATCTCCTGTGGGGTTAATTTACCGGCAAAAAGTATAGCCTTGCAATCGTTTACCGTTGCGTCAATAACACTCTTTGGCAAGGATTTCACATTACCGGCAGTTGCCGTAAGTGTAAAAATATTTTCGTCATAAAGGGCAGTTTGGGTTATGGCGTTGAGAAAATTATCCTCTACCTTGCGGACACACAACAATGAGTAAAACTCGCCGTAGGCAGAAAGAAAAACTTCAGGCTCTTTATCCATAGATTTAAGTAACTTTACATAGCCCTTTAGGATACTTCTGTTCAGCACTCCCCTGTAAACCGACAGGGAATTTAATAGCAAGTATGCTTTGTATGATTTTTTCATATTTCATCATTCCTAACTAATTAATTTTACTATTTTTTTGGATTTTCGTCAATATATAGGCATTTTTAGTGATAAAAAAATTTTTTTAATTTTTTTGAAAAAACACTTGCATTTTGTAAAAAGTAGTGATATAATAAACAAGTCGTTTGAGGATGACGTAAATAAATAGTTGGTGTCGATGACGCCGGGGGTGACGAGTGCGACCGCCTCAGGTTGAGGATAAAGGGAGCACGAGGAAGAGCAGCAACAAGGAATTTAAGGAAGTGCAAAAGCACGACGCAAAATGACTATGTTGCAATCGGACTTGA
>JAQXSC010000012.1 GCA_029218825.1 Oscillospiraceae bacterium
TAGTATTCAGCAGAGATAACGACGTAATCTGGCAGTGCAAAAACTGCGGTCATATTGTTATCGGCAAAAAGGCTCCGGAAGTTTGCCCTGTATGTAATCACCCACAGGCTTACTTTGAGATTAAGGCTGAAAACTATTAATAAAGGCATAATTAATCTAAAGGCTCTGCAACAGTTTTGTTGCAGAGTTTTTGCATATTGCGGTAAGTGTTGAGTATGAACTACCAACTATAACAAAATAACTACCATCTGTAACATTTTCATCAAAAAAAGCGGTGATTTGATATAATCTATATAAACAATACTTTACTGCAAGGAGAAATTATTATGAAAAAATTTACTTCATTTTTACTTGTTTTATTAATTACCGTAAACATTTTTGCTTTTGCTTCTTTCAATGCTTTTGCAGAAACAGACAACAGCACTAACAACGAAATTGAACCCAACAATATCTTTGAACAGGCGCAGGAGGTTTCGCCAAGTGAAGTAGTACGCGGCTCTGTTTCGGATAGGGATATTGTTGATTTTTACAAAATCAATTTAACCGAGAGAACACGTGTTACCGTATATACATTGGGTACTCACGTTGAAAATTATTATCCCGGCTATGAGTATGGTTGGACAGGAGAAGCCTTAGCCTTTGATATCTACAGAGAACTTGGCTCAAATGCCCAATATAATTATTGGAAAGTTAAGAAAGAATCCTGTTACTATAACTATAGTTCAATACATAAAGACGATGATTTTGAAATTGAATATGACGGAATAGAGTTTGACAACGAACTGTGGGAACAGAAAGAGGATATGGTTCTTAATAAGGGAACATATTATTTTGTTTTCAAATTTGATTGCCTGCAAAGATCACAAAATTATAAGTTTATGTATAAACTCAGCGCACCCACACCTGCCATTGATATAGAAGATGATGATAGTGACTACAATGTTGATTATTTATTTATGAACGCAGGTGACGTGGAAAAGTTGTGTGTAATGGACGGAGAGGCAGTAGGCTGGAAATCGAAAAATCCCAAGGTTGCAAAAGTCGGTAAAAAAGGCAAGGTTTCAGCGCTGTCTGTGGGTTATACGGATATTGAGGCTACTCTTTTAGACGGCACAAAACTTCAATGCCGAGTATATGTAGAAACAGATCCTGTCCTTAAAGTTTATGATAAAAAAGTAAAGTCCATAAATATCAAGCAGGGTGAAAGGGTAACCGTAATTGTTAAAGGTAAGGTACATAATATAGAAAATAAATATACAAACATAAATAATAAATATATAAAAACAAAGGTGGGCGTTGGTTACTCTGATGACGATGAAGAAAAAATCAAAATAAAAGGTTTGAGAAAAGGCACAACAACATTAAAAGTCAAAGTAAACAACGTAATAACTTTGTCACTTAAAGTTACCGTAAGTTAGGGAACTGCAAAAATAAGACGCAACAATTCTCAGTCAAATTACAAAAGGCGACAAAAGAATTTATAATAATTGCTCACACTTCGACAAAATAAGTTTGTCCAATGGTGTATTATATAATCACAGAAAGGGACAACACCTGCACAGTGGGAGGGTCAAAGTTGCCGAAAAGTGAAAACAGGGTAATCGAAATACCCACAATAAGAATCAGACCCAACAAAACCCAGCCTCGTAAAATTTTTGACGAGGAGCAGTTGAGAGATCTTGCCCAGTCAATCTGCGAAAACGGTATTCTGCAACCTTTGACGGTACGCAGAATTTCCCAGGCGGAATACGAACTTATAGCAGGTGAAAGACGACTTCGAGCATCTGTAATGGCAGGACTTCAGAAAGTCCCCTGTATTGTAGTAAGATGCTCCGACAGAGAGTCGGCTATGTTTGCCCTCCTTGAAAACCTACAGCGTTGCGACTTGGGAATATTTGAGGAAGCCAGAGGAATTTCGAGGCTTATCCGCAGGTACGGAATAACTCAGGAACAAGCCGCAAAAAAGTTAGGTAAAAGTCAAAGCACCATAGCAAACAAGTTGAGGTTGCTTAATTTAAGTTACGAGGAGCAGGATTGGATTGCCCAAGCAGGTTTGTCCGAACGTCACGCAAGAGCCTTGCTGAAAATATACGACCAGGAGTTGAGAAAAGAGGCTCTGTCAAAAATGATTTCGGAAAACCTCAACGTAACTCAATCCGAGCAAATGATAGAAAAACTCCTCTACAACAGCGCACTTCCGGACAAGAGAAAACCCAGTCATAAGTTCGTAATAAAAGACGTGCGAATTTTTGTGAACACTATAAACAAAGCAATCGACACTATGAAACAGGCAGGTATAGACGCTGTTTGCAAACACGTTGACAGCGGTGACTACATTGAATACACAGTAAGAATACCAAAGAAACAATCGGAAAAATCTGCCTGACTAACACGCTTTCCCCTTTGAATGCTTTGCATTCAAATCCACTCATACCCATTTCCTTATCTAAACCCCTTGCCAAGGCCACACAGTTTCTGTGTGGCTTTTGGCGTTTATTCATAAAGATTTAAACTTTTTCTATTGCTTTTTAATGTACTTTATTGTATGATAATAATGGTGATTTATATGAAAATGAAAAAATATATCTTCTTGGCAATAATCAGTATTTTAATAATTTCCTTTTCAACTTCCTGCAGTTGTTCTACCGATGTAAACACTACGGAAAATAACAGCGCTACTGTAGTTGAGGAAAGTTCACAGGAAAGTACATCCAAGGGGAATTTTGTTGACGATAATAATACTGACAACAATGACAAAAACAGTACAACTTCAAGTAAGGTGACGGATAATTCAAACACCGGCTCCAACTCAACGGTAAGCAAAAATTCAAATACAACTTCAAGTAAAGTTACAAGCAACAATTCCGGTACAGCAAACAAAAATTCAAGTAATACAACAAGCAAAAATTCAAGTAATGCAAATAACAATAATTCAAGCAGTACCACAAGCAAAACTCCAAACAACAACCCCTCAAACAACGACCCTGACGTAATACCAAAGGATAATGTTGTAATTGACTTTGACGAAATTGTATAAGAGAGGATGATAGATATGAAAATTGCAAAAAGAATAATCGCACTAATTTCTGTTTTAGCCCTGATTTTATGCACATTTTCCGCTATGGTTGTATTTGCGGCACCGGAGCAAGAAATTAATGTTGTGATTGGCGATGTTAACCTTGACGGCGAAGTTGCAATCAAAGACGCTACTTTAATGCAAAAAGTTATTGCAGGAATAAGTGAAAAGCCGGATCTCTTTGATTATATTGCAGACGTAACAGGTGACGGTAAGGCTGATATTCGTGACGCAACTACAATACAGCGTTTCATTAACGGCAGTATCACAAAATTCCCTGTGGAGCAAGGCGGAAATGTAACCGAAAGTACCACCCGGCCTCACTCCGTTGACCCAACTGCAACAGATCCGGATGGTTGGTTTCAGGAAATCATTAAGCCATGATTTTTACCTATAAAATAGCCGACGTTGTTTTCAGTGCGGATATAAGGTACAAAAACACTTATGTTACAATGCAAGACTACCTTGCCCCCAATGAAAATGCGGAATTTGAAATTGTCATAACCGACGAGGATTTGGCGCAGGAAAAGGCATTAAGCCCCTATACCCTGCCGGACTATGCCTACGAAAGCACGGCAGTCTATAGAAAGTACATATACATAATGCTTGAAAGGTACGACGCATTTTTCTTTCACTGTTCCTCAATAGCCGTGGATAACAAGGCTGTTATGTTTACCGCCAAAAGCGGTACAGGAAAAAGCACCCACAGAAATCTGTGGATAAAAAACTTCGGCGATAAGGTTACGGTAATAAATGACGACAAGCCTATAATCAGAAAGATTGACGGAAAGTTCTACGTTTACGGCACGCCGTGGCAGGGCAAGGAAAATCTGGGCAGTAATGTACGTGTTCCTGCCTATGCTTTGTGCTTTTTGTCACGTAGCGAAACAAACTCAATCGGCCCTATGGACAGCCTGTCGGTAGTGGCAAAGATGATGAATCAGATTGTACGTCCAAAGAACCCTGAATTGATGACAAAAGCCCTTGATTTACTGGACGGATTTTTACAGCAGGTTACCTGCTATGACTTGCGTGTCAATATGAAAGACGATGCGGCAACAGTTGCCTATAACGGAATTTTCGAGGTTAATTAATATGAAAATAAAAGACGGATTTATGCTCCGCCAATTCGGTGAGGACTACATTGTAGTTGCGGTAGGCGATGATGCGGAGGATTTTAACAAACTGATTACATTAAATTCCGTAGGTGCATATATCTATAATTTGCTAAACAATGATATGACCTACGAAGAAATCGTGTCTGCTGTTTTAGATAAATATGACGCAGACAGAAAAACTGTTGAAAATGATATAAATATATTTCTTGCTGACGCAAAAAAAGCCGGTTTGATAGATGGCTAAAACGTTGGAGGAAGTAATAGCCCAAAAAGGCTATGTAGTAACAAAACCAAAGGGAACAAGTATGTTCCCTTTAATACGTGACAGCAAATATGACGTTTACATAGAAAAGCCGCAACCTCACCTGAACAAATATGACGTTCCTGTTTATAAGCGTGAAAGCGGTGAATATGTAATGCACCGAATTTTAGGCAAGGATAAAAACGGTTATATCTGTTGCGGTGACAATCAATGGGTCTTGGAATACGGAGTAAAGGACAGCCAGGTAATCGGCGTTCTCAAGGAATGGTATCACAAGGATAAGAAGATAACCGTTGAGGACAAGGGTTATAAACGGTACGTAAAATTTTGGTGCAAGTCCTTAAAAAGACGTCATTTTATCTTGTTTTTTTGCCACAAGTATATGCGTATCAAAGGGACAATAAAAGAAGTTTGGAAAAAAATCTATGGAAAAAACAGTAAGTAAAAACTGCATATACGGAATATATACCGGCAGGCTTTTAAATTCCGTACTGAATAATACCGCCCCCCCTGCTTTACCGCCTCAATTTGACATAGATGAACTATTTGCTTTTCATTCTCATCAAAGCGTTGTAAATATGGCGTATTGCGGTTTGAAGCAACTTGATATTCCCTCGGAAAAGTTAAAGGCTTATTATGACGATTACAAGATGATGCTTTTGAGAGAGGCTCGTTTTGAAATGGCGTCACAGCAGGTTTTTTCAGCCTTGGAAAAAGCCGAAATCCCATTTATCCCCCTTAAAGGCGCAATTATAAAAAAGTTATTTCCACAGGAATCTCTCCGCAGTTTTACCGACGTGGATATTTATATCGGCGATAAGGTTGAACAGACAGGCAAGGTTATGGAAAGTTTAGGCTTTTCTGTTGAAAGCACTGCGGAATATGACATAGGCTACTTTAAAAAACCTTCCCTGTTCTTTGAAATGCACAGCAAACTTTTTGAAGAGGATTACAGTTTTGAGGGATATTTTGAAAATCCCTTTGAAAAAGCAAAGCCAATATGTGAGGGCAGTTGTCATTACCGGTTAAATGACGAGGATTTTTTTATCCACGTTTTCTGCCATTTATACAAGCACTTTTCCTTTGGCGGTTGCGGTTTAAGGCAGTTTATGGACGTTTATGTGCTGACAAAAAGCCTTGACCTTGACTATGAATACATTAACAGAGAACTTGAAAAACTCGGACTTACGGATTTTTTTGAAACAGTTAAAAAGGTAAACTCCGTTGTGTTCGAGGGTAAAAAACCTGACGAAAATATCCTTGATATTTGCGATTATATTTTCAGCAACGGCACATTCGGTACCGACAAAATTATTGCGGTAAACGAATTTGGCGCACAGGATAAAAATATACTTGTGTGGAAAATCCGCTATTTTGCAAATCGCTGGGGACTTTCATATTCACGTATGAAAGAAAATTACAAGGTGCTTGAAAAAATCCCCGTACTTCTCCCCTTTTGCTGGATTCACAAGGGTTTTCGAGTACTTTTCTTTAGGCGAGATGTTTTAAAGTCGCAGATTAAAGACATTGACGAATACAATCAGGACTATTCACAATACCTAAAACATATTTGGGAAATTTCAGGTGTAAAGAGGTGATTGCCGTGAGCCTTTCAAGTAAAAGCGGAACAGCCGTATATAAAATTAAACAGTTGATTTTAAAGGCTATCAGAAAATACGATATTGCTATGTATAAATTAGGCAGAGGATACGGCATAATTTTCAAAATCATCATACCCTTTTTATGTATGATGATACCTATTGACCAGATATTCGGCTTGATATTCGGTGCAGAAAATATTTTCTTTTTCTTTCCGTTTATCGAGGATGTTTTTGCAATATGGGATAATCCTCTGTTTTTCAGTATGTTCACTTTGGAAATAATTGCAGTGGCTATGGTTTTATTTTTAGTGTTGCTTATAGTTTTTCCAAAGGCTGCCTCTGTTGTAGAGTTTATTATGATTCCCTGCTACATATTATTTTTGTATGTGATTTTGAATTGGCACTTTAACATTTTAGGTGTAATCTCATTAATCGGAGTATTGGTGTTGCTGGGATTTAAACTTTTAAAGGCACTTGCAATATTCTTAAGGAAAAAGTATAAAATCAAACCGACAGTTGACGTAACAGGAAAATCCTATAATTCAAGTTACGGATACTATTATTAAAGGTGTTTTATGGAAAATGTTATTTCAGTTAAAAATATGCGTGAAAGCGACGCTTTTACAATTAATACTTCTGTTGACAGCAAGGAACTTATGCTCAGGGCTGCTCAAGGGGTTTACGAAAGCGTTAATTGGAAGGGTCAAATTGCCATTGTTACCGGCAGCGGTAACAACGGCGGTGACGGTTATGCCCTTGCCTCAATTTTATGGGATAAGGGATTTGCCCCTGTATTGCTCAGGGTCAGCGAAAACTTTTCCGATGACGGACTTTATTACTACAAAGAGTGCGTTAAAAAAGGTGTAGGAGATATAATCTGCGACAGTTACACCGACTTTTCCCAATACGATATTATTGTGGATTGCATTTTAGGAACAGGTTTCAGCGGTGTGCTTAAAAACTCGGTTGCGGAGGTTATTGAGGCTATCAACCGCACAGATGCTTACGTTGTCAGCGTGGATATTAACAGCGGTCTTAACGGAAGCAACGGACTTGCCCAGCCTGTTGCGGTGAAGTCGGACTTAACTGTTTCAATCGGATATTATAAAACAGGAATGTTTTTAAACGATTCCTCCTATTATATAAAAAGGCTTGTAAACTGTGACATCGGCATAAAACTTTTGAAAAAACAGTACTACCTGATTTCCAAAGAGGAACTCAGCCACTTTGTGGGATACGGAAGTGTGGCAATAAGCGCAGAGGAATTTGCAAGAGAATATGCCTTAAACGAAGAGGAGTTCCGCACAAAGCCTATTAAAACCGTAATGAAAGAATCAGAGGACAGCAAAAAGATTTTTGTAGTAGATTATATGGGCAACAAGTTGATTGTTGACCAGGGATATGTGTACTTTCAGTCGGATTTGATTGAAAGTGCAGAGGAAAAATATACATCATTTTAGAGGTAATTATGGAGAATAATCAAAAACCAATCAGAAACGACAAACTTTTGGAAGCAATAAAAAATATGCAGGAAACAACAGCGACGAAAACGTAAACAGAATGATTGACTGCGTTATGGAAGCAAATTTCATAACACCGGGCAACGTTTCACGTCCTAAAAATATCGCCAAAAACAGCGGTGGAAATACCGTTATGCAACAGCAGACTCAAATACAGTTCCAACTGATTGAAAACCAGAAAGGCGAAAAGTTCTTCCCTGCATTTACCGACCAAGAGGAAAAGGCAAAGTGGGAACAGGCAAAGGGTAAACAGGACGTTATTATGACCTTTGACAGTTATTATCAGGTGCTTTCCGAGGAACAATGCAACGTAATGGGATTTGTAATAAATCCTTTCGGACGTTCGGTTGCTTTTCCAAAGCCAATGGTAATGTCACTAAAACAGCAAAAAGACGAAAGAAATAAACAACAGGGACTTAAACAGCAGTCAATCGGCAAAGATGAAAAGGTGCATATAGGCGACCCTGCCCCTGACGAATATCCAATAGATATGATGGCGTCAATTATCAACTTTTTGCAGGAGCGCGACGACGTAGATGCCGCATATTTGAGAATGTTTAAGAGGGAAAATCAAGAGGAGGAAAGTTACCTTGTAATTGTTGACTTTACAGGTGACAAAATGGAGGAAATATTCAAAGGCATTTCCGCAGTTTCCGCACCCCATTTAGGGGGATTGCAGTTGTCTATGATGCCCTATTCCATACCTTTTGCCAAAAAAGCAGTTGACGGAGTAGAGCCGTTTTTTGAAAAGGAATAAAGACATTTTCAATTTAAAATTCGTCAATCTGACGAAAAATGAAACTTTTCTTTGAGCATATTGCTAATAGAATAAAATCCCCACAAATGTTAAAATAGATATAATTTATAATATGGAGGAGGAAGTTTTCCAATGAAATCATTCAGAAAGTTTCTGAGTATCTCTCTTGTAGTACTAATGCTTCTCTCAACAATCATTGTTGGAACAGCGTCAGTAAGCGCAGCAGATACTACAGAACTATACTGCAAATGCACCCAATCATGGTGGACAGCAGACGGCGCAGCTGTAGGTGTTCACTATTGGGGCGGTGCAAACTCAACTACTTGGCCGGGCGTAAAGGGTACTCCTGTTGCCGGCGAAGAAGGATTATGGAAGTTTGAAGTTCCATCAGACTCAACAGGCGTTATGTTTGTCCGTATGGGCAACAGCGGCGACCAGGACGGTAAGGACTGGGGCGCAAAAACCAAAGATCAGAAAATGCCAACTGATGGTAAAAACCTATTTACCATCACAAGCACAGAGCCTGTATGGGGCGATCCCGGCGCAGATGGTGAGTGGTCAACCTACGGCTCACAGCCAACACAGGCTACAACACAGCCAACACAGGCTACACAGCCAACAAACATTTCAAGCAACGACGTAGTTGTAAATATTAAGTCACAGCAGAACTTGTTTGCTACGGAAACAAGAACATACAAGAAGGGTGACGTTTTTGACCTGTCCCTTATTATTGATACAAAGGGCAAAAAGCCACTTGATGCACAGATTGAAACATATCTTGATCATACAGGTCTAAAGGTTATTTCTGAGACAATTCACGAAAAGCTTGAGGACACAGCAGTAACAAATATTACCTCTGATGCACAGGAAAAGTACAACGCAGTTTACTTTAACTTTACATCAGCAAGGGGTTACAACATTACAACAGAGGCAACACTCGTAACCTACAAGGTACAGGTACTTGATACTGCAAACAGCACAGAAGAAATGACAGTTGACTACAAGATTCTTCGTGCAGTGGATAGCGATCTGACAAATCCTGTAAACTGTGTTATTGACAGTATAGCTTGTGACGCTGATTATGCAGTTAAGGTTGCAGTTTCTCCAAGCACAGTTCAGCCGACAACAGCAACAACTGCACCAACAACTACACCAAGCAACGACGTAGTTGTAAATATCAAGTCACAGCAGAACTTGTTTGCTACAGAAACAAGAACATACAAGAAGGGTGACGTTTTTGACCTGTCCCTTATTATTGATACAAAGGGCAAAAAGCCACTTGATGCACAGATTGAAACATATCTTGATCATACAGGTCTAAAGGTTATTTCTGAGACAATTCTCGAAAAGCTCGAGGACACAGCAGTAACAAATATTACCTCTAATGCACAGGAAAAGTACAACGCAGTTTACTTTAACTTTACATCAGCAAGAGGTTACAACATTACAACAGAGGCAACACTCGTAACCTACAAGGTACAGGTACTTGATACTGCAAAGAGTACAGAAGAAATGACAGTTAACTACAAGATTCTTCGTGCAGTGGATAACGATCCGACAAATCCTGTAAACTGTGTTATTAACAGTGTAGCTTGTGACGCTGATTATGCAGTTAAGGTTGCAGTTTCTCCAAGCACAACTGCTCCAACAACAGCACCTACAACTGCACCAACAACTAAGCCAACAACTGCTCCAACAACGGCTCCTACTACACAGCCAACAACTGCTTCAACAGCTCCTACAACAGAGGCAAAGACTGCTACATACACATACTACTTTGCTCCTCTGCAGTCAGACATTGACGCAGGTTGCACATATGTTGTAAACATTTGCAGCGATGCCGACGTTGCTAATCCTTGGTTCCCATACACAATGGAGGCTACAGATTTAACATACAACGGCAAGGCTGTATATAAGGCAGAAATCACAGTTCTTGAAACACAGAACATTAAGACAATGCAAATCCAGTCTTACGAAGACGGAAATTGGAAGCATCAGATTGTTGTTGTAGATAATAAGTCCACACCATATTCAACATATGACGGAAAAATTATTGTAGCAGCAGATAATAATCAGTACGAGGTAAATACTTTTGTTGCTGACCCTGTAACACAGCCAACTACTGCAACAACAGAGCCTACAACAGCTCCTACAACTAAGCCAACAACTGCACCAACAACTGCACCAACAACTGCTCCAACAACAGCTCCTACAACAGAGGCAGAGCCTGTTACATATACATACTACTTTGCTCCTCTACAGTCAGACATTGACGCAGGTTGCACATATGTTGTAAACATTTGCAGTGATGCCGACGTTGCTAATCCTTGGTTCCCATACACAATGGAGGCTACAAAGGATACATTCAACGGCAAACCTGTATATAAGGCAGAAATCACAGTTCCAAAGACACAGAACATTATGACAATGCAAATCCAGTCTTTCGAAAACGGAAATTGGAAGCATCAGATTGTTGTTGTAGATAATAAGTCCACACCATATTCAACATATGACGGAAAAATCATTGTTGCTACTGAAGCTGATAAGGGCGATGTATTTGATTTTGTTGCTGACCCTGTAACACAGCCAACTACTGCAACAACAGCTCCTACTACTCAGCCAACAACAGAGTCAACAGCTCCAACAACAGAGCCAACAGAGCCGACAACAGAAACAACAGAGCCGACAACAGAAACAACAGCTCCTACAACAGAGCCGACAACAGAAACAACAGCTCCTACAACAGAGCCAACAGAGGCTCCAACACTTCCTGCTGAGGGTACATTCCACGTAGTAGCAGGTGTTCCTGAACTATGTAACGGTGCAAACTGGGATCCTGCATCTCCTCTAAACCTAATGACATTAGGTGATGACGGTGTTTACAGCATCACATATACAAACGTTCCTGCAGGCGATTATATCTTTAAGGTAACAACAAACGGTGCTTGGGACATCGCTGACTACAACCTTGTTGGCGATGCTAAATTCGGCGGTCCTAATGCTGAAATCACAGTTACAGAGGATAACTCTACTGTAGTAGTTACTTTCAAGGAATCCGATCAGCACGCTAACGCTTACATCAACGGTGTATTAGTTGATATGGGCGCTACAGAGCCAACAAAACCAACCGAAACAGAGCCTGTTCCTACTGTACCTACAACAGAAACAACAGAGCCAACAACAGCTCCTACACAGGCTACCGAGCCTACAACAAAGCCACAGACTATAGGTGAGGCTGACAAGACTATTACAAAGACAGATACTGACAACGGCGATCCAAAGGGCTCAACATTTGCTCTGCTCCGCCTAAATCAGAAGAGCAAAGGCAAGACCACAATGAACCTGAGTTGGACAAAGGTTAAGGGCGCAAAGGGTTACATTATCTACGGCGCTAAATGCGGTAAGGCTCTAAAGAAGATTAAGACAGTATCCGCAAAGACAACCAAGTACACAGTTAAGAAACTGAAGAAGGGTACATACTACAAGTATCTTGTAGTTGCATACAAGACAGTTGGTAACAGCAAGGTTACCTGCGCAATGTCAAAGGTGACTCACGCAACCACAAAGGGCGGTAAGTACGGCAACCCAACCAAGGTTACAAAGGTTAAGGATAAAGTAACCGTTAAGAAGGGTAAGAAGATTACCTTAAAGCCAAGCTTCAAGTCTGACAAGAAGGTTAAGAAGCACGTAGCTATGCGTTACGAATCAACAAATACAAAGGTTGCTACAGTAAGTTCAAAGGGCGTAATTAAGGGCGTAACCAAGAACAAGAAGTGCACAGTATATGTATATGCACAGAACGGTGTTTACAAGAAAGTAACTGTATCAGTTAAATAATTCTTAACTAACACAAACAAACCAATCCCCACAAGCCTATGCTTGTGGGGAGTTTTATTGCTCAAAAAAGTTATTTGTATAAACTTCCGCTTTATATTGAAAAAAGGCTGTTTGCACTGTATCCAAAAAATCTTTTTGTTTTTTGTGCAGTATTACAATAATTTTTTCGCAATTTTGTTATATACTTTTTTTATTGTCTGTGGTATAATATTTCCGTATATGGAGGGGCATAATGACAACCGGACATTTTATTACTAATTTCGATTTTTCTGTACTTGATTTTATTTTTGAAAATATCCGCTGTGACTTTCTTGACCCTGTTATGTGGGGATTGTCTATGTTTGCGGAGAATGGTATCGGTTGGATTGTTTTAGGTGCGATACTGATTATCCCCAAAAAGACACGTGTATGGGGAATTATGGCATTGTTTGCTATGGCGGTAGGCTTTATAACCGGTGAGATTGTTACAAAAAATATCTTCTGCCGAGTAAGACCTTTCCACGTTTATCAACTTTTCCACAATAACACCCCTCTCCCATTCGAACTGAATGCAGGCCCTGCTTCCGGCTATAGTTTTCCATCAGGGCACACTTGCTGTTCCTTTGCATCGGCGGTTGTGTATTTTATGGGCAACAAAAAAGTCGGCATTTTTGCCCTTGTATTTGCGTCGTTAATTGCATTTTCAAGACTTTACAATTATGTTCACTACCCTACAGATGTGTTGGTGGGTATGATTTTAGCTATCGCCTGTGCTGTTTTCACAGTATGGCTGTTCAAAAAATTCAGTTGGGACGATAAGATTTTAAGACGAGGTAATTAAAATGAAATATGAGTATTTAGGCAGAACAAAAAGCAGACGTTTTACTGTAGGCGGTGTAAATGTTTTCGACTTTAAGTGGAATACCTGCGGAGAGGTTGTTACGGTTTTTGACCCTGTAAACGAAAAGCCCTACAACTTTGATGTCTGCTACATAACCACAGGAAACGGAAATGTATATTTTGTTGTGGGAAAAGATGAAAAGCACGATTATGTGTTCTTCACTTATAAGGAGGATTAAATTTGGATAGACTGAAAATTTCAAGTCTTTATAATTTGGAGGAAACTATTGCCAAAGAACTTTTCCAAAGCGTAACCTACCCTTGGGAAGTGCTTCCGAAAATAAGCGAATTTATATTGAAATTAGGAGAAAGTCTTGACCCTGAAATTTACGAAAAAAAGGGAGAAGATATCTGGGTTGCAAAAAGCGCAAAAATCTTTGATTCCGCATATTTGCACGGCCCTTTGATTATCGACGAAAACGCAGAAGTAAGACAATGCGCATTTATCAGAGGCAGTGCCATTGTGGGTAAAAATGCCGTTGTAGGCAATTCCACGGAACTGAAAAATTCTATTCTCTTTAACTGTGTGCAAACACCTCATTACAACTATATTGGGGACAGTATTTTAGGTTATAAGTCACACACAGGCGCAGGGGTTATCACCTCTAACCTTAAAAGTGACAAAAGCCTTGTAACTGTTGCCCTTGATGGAAATAAAATTGAAACAGGAGTTAAAAAATTCGGCGCAATGCTTGGGGACAATGTAGAGGTAGGATGTAATTCTGTGCTGAATCCCGGAACGGTTGTAGGCAAAAATACAAACATTTATCCTCTTTCACCTGTTCGGGGATATGTGCCGGAAAACTCTATTTTCAAATCACAAAACAATATAGTAACAAAAAATTAAACGGAGGAAATTATGAAAAAGTTTATCTCAATCTCACTTTCACTTTTACTGATTTTGTCAACTGTACTTTGCGGTATCAGTGTTAATGCTGCTGACTACAAGGTTGACGACACAGTAACCTACAAATTTCTTGTAAAAACAGACACCGACATCAGCGCTTTTCAGGGTTCTGTAAGTTATCCTGGCGATAAACTTGCAATCGCTTCTGAGGAGGATATTGTAGTTTATGACGGTGAAACAGGCAGCGCTGTGGCTAATGATTTGAAAACTACCCCGGGCAAGGTGCTGTTTAACGCATCAAGCGCTAATGCTGTTTACAAATTTGACAACACAGCAATGATGACAATTACATTTAATGTAATTGCAGAGGGCTTTGATCCAAAATCAGTTACAACAACACTTGTGGCAATCTACGACCCTGTTCACGTTTTAAGCGGAAACAATCCTTTCAGTTATAAAAATGTTGTAGATGATGTTACTACATTAAGCGGTTATGTTGACTTGGACAATCCGGAGAACAGTTATGTTGACCCAACCGAAGAGCCAACATCAGAAACAACAGAGCCGACAACTGAAAGTTCAGAGCCAACAACCGAAAGCACAGAGCCAACTTCTGAAAGTTCAGAGCCTACAACAGAGAGTACAGAACCTACAACAGAGAGTGTAGAGCCAACAGAGGCTTCTTCAGAGACAGAGCCGGTTCCAACAGAGCCAACAGAGGCTCCAACACTTCCTGCTGAGGGTACATTCCACGTAGTAGCAGGTGTTCCTGAACTATGTAACGGTGCAAACTGGGATCCTGCATCTCCTCTAAACCTAATGACATT
>JAQXSC010000013.1 GCA_029218825.1 Oscillospiraceae bacterium
ATCCTTGTATCATAAATCTCTGCCTTTTCCAAATAAGTCACCCTTAGAATTTTTATATTTTTTCTAATCATAAATTCGCCCGATTGTTCCATAAATCAGGAGGGAAAATCACTTTATTTGTTTAATTGTAGCATAGTTTACAATCTTTTTGCAAGGGTTATGCAATAATAGCCCTGACGGGGATTTCCCCAAGCCGTATCGGCATTAGTAAAATTTAGGAGATGATTATGTATGGGAATGACTATGTCACAAAAAATTCTTGCCGCCCATGCAGGACTTGACAGCGTAAAGGCAGGCCAGCTTATTGAAGCAAACCTTGACCTTGTTTTGGGCAACGATGTTACCTCGCCTGTTGCAATCAATGTTTTTGAAGAGAACAACGCAACGGCAGTTTTTGACAATACAAAAATCGCAATGATTATGGATCACTTTACTCCCAACAAGGATATCAAAGCGGCTACTTTGGTAAAACAGGTTAGAACATTTGCCGATAAGTACGATATTAAAAACTATCGTGACGTAGGTCAGATGGGTATTGAACATGCTTTGCTCCCTGAAATGGGACTTGTAGGACCCGGATGCCTTTGCATTGGTGCTGACTCTCACACCTGCACATACGGTGCTTTAGGTGCATTCTCAACAGGCGTAGGCTCAACAGATATGTGCGCCGGTATGATAAGCGGTAAGGCTTGGTTTAAAGTACCTTCCGCAATTAAGTTTAACCTTGTAGGTAAGCCACAGGGCTTTGTATCAGGCAAAGACGTTATTTTACATATTATCGGTAAAATCGGTGTTGACGGTGCTTTGTATAAATCAATGGAATTTACAGGCGAGGGCGTTCAATACCTGAATATTGACGACAGACTTTGTATTGCAAATATGGCTATTGAGGCCGGTGCAAAGAACGGTATCTTCCCTGTTGACGATGTTACACGTGAATATTGCAACGGCAGATACCAAGGCACTCCTGTGGAATATGTTGCCGATGATGACGCAGAATATGACGAGGAATATACAATAGATTTATCCGAAATCAGACCAACTGTATCTTTCCCACATCTCCCTGAAAACACAAGAACAGTTGACGAAATCGGCGAAACCGAAGTAAAGATTGACCAGGTTGTAATCGGCTCTTGTACTAACGGCAGAATTTCCGATTTAAGAGCAGCGGCTGAAATCTTAAAAGGCAAAAAGTTAGCCAAAGGTGTACGCTGTATAGTAATCCCCGGAACACAGAATATCTGGAAACAGGCTATGCACGAAGGCTTGTTTGACATATTTATTGACGCCGGTGCTATCGTTTCCACTCCAACCTGCGGACCTTGTCTTGGTGGACATATGGGTATTCTTGCCGCCGGTGAAAAGGCTGTTTCTACAACTAACCGTAACTTTGTAGGCCGTATGGGTCACGTTGACAGCGAAGTATATCTTGCAAGTCCGGCTGTAGCCGCTGCAAGTGCTGTTACAGGCTATATTACAGACCCTGCAAAGGTTTAAGGAGGTAATCATTATGAACGTAAAAGGTAAGGTACATAAATTCGGCGACAACGTTGACACAGACGTAATTATCCCTGCTCGTTATCTGAACACTGCATCTCACAAGGAACTTGCTACTCACTGTATGGAGGATATTGACAAGGACTTTGTAAACAAGGTTCAGGAGGGTGACATTATGGTTGCTACCAAAAACTTCGGCTGCGGTTCTTCTCGTGAACATGCACCAATCGCTATCAAAGCGTCAGGTATCAGTTGTGTTATCGCCTCAAGTTTTGCACGTATTTTCTACAGAAACGCAATCAATATAGGTCTTCCTATTTTGGAATGCCCTGAGGCTGCCGAGGCTATCAGCAACGGCGATACAGTTTCCGTCGATTTTAACACAGGTGTTATTACAGACGAAACAACCGGAGCAACTTTCCAAGGTGAGCCGTTCCCTGCTTTTATTCAGAACATTATCGAAAAAGGCGGACTTATTAATTCAATCAAATAATTTTACAAGAAAGCGTGCGCATCTTGTGCGTGCGCTTTCTTTAGCCATCGCTCGTGCGCACGCAGGGCGCAACTGAGCGGGCAATATAAATTGTTATTTTTTATTTGATAGGAAAATTAGATGAATTAACAGAAATGCATAATTGTTTTCCAACCACTGACAATTTTGTCAATAATTAGAAGTTTCCTATCAAAGTAAAAAAGGGGCTGTTTTTACAGCCCTTTTTCTGTTTTAGCAGTTGAAAATAAAAGGAAATCGTAATATAATTAAAGAAGTATTATTTTTTGGAGGGTTATTATGCCGTATATTCAAGTTAAAACATCGCAAAAGGTTGAGGATATTAAAAAGACAGCCATTGAAAAAAGGCTCACAGAATCTATTTCAATTATTCCGGGCAAAACTTCTTCTTACTTTATGTGCTCCGTTGAGGACAACATCAGTTTTATGTTCCACGGTGACAAGGCTCCCACAGCCTTTGTAGAGGTCAAACTCCTTGGAAAATCCACAAAAGAGGCTTACGGAAATTTAACTGCGGAAATCTGCACAATACTTCAGGAGGAAATCGGTGTTTCCCCTGATTACTGTTACGTTAAATTTGAGGAAGTTGAATATTGGGGTTATAACAATTTTATGTTTTAACAAATTTGGAGGTAATTTATGAATATAGCAGTACTTGCAGGCGGTCTTAGTACAGAGCGTGACGTTTCAATTTCATCAGGAATAAAAATCGCCCACGCATTACGCAGTAAGGGTCACAAGGTAGTATTGATTGACGTATTTATGGGATACGAAAATCAGGACTGCAACCCACAGAAATTATTTGAGGAAAACTACAGTTTTGCAGAAAACAAAGGTGTAGCGGAAAGCATACCGAATTTAGCGGAAGTAAAGGCTATGCGCAAAGACAAAAGCAACAGTTTTTTAGGCGAAAATGTTGTGGAGATTTGTAAATACGCGGATATTACTTTTCTTGCTCTCCACGGCGGTGAGGGTGAAAACGGTCAGATACAGGCAACCTTTGACATTTTGGGAATAAAATACACAGGCTCCGGTCATTTAGGCGCGGCTCTTGCTATGGACAAAGGCATTACAAAGGCTCTGTTTATTCAGAATAAAATCGGCACTGCC
>JAQXSC010000014.1 GCA_029218825.1 Oscillospiraceae bacterium
ATGACATTCGGCTTCTCAAGAGACGATGCAGGTAAATTCTTGGATTCTTACTATGACAACAAGATTTACGAGAACGATCCGTTTGCAAAGCTTGACCAGACAGGCGTAGGCAAGCTTATGGAAATGGCAGTAGATATGGGTAAAAAGGTTAGACCTTCAATGCACTGCGGAATCTGCGGAGAGCACGGCGGCGACCCGACATCAGTTGAGTTCTGCCACAAGATCGGTCTTGACTATGTATCCTGCTCACCTTTCCGTGTTCCAATCGCAAGACTTGCTGCCGCTCAGGCTGCAATCAAGGACGAGCAGTAATCTGATAATTTTTGTTAATGGGTAAAACCATTTATCAGCCATAAGGCAAAATTTAATATCAAATTTAGACCTTGTAGAAGCAATTCTGCAAGGTCTTTTTTCACCCGCAAAACATAGAAAAAGCCTTGTAAGCACTGCGCTTTTGTCAATAAAACAGAAAATTTATTTACATTATTTGCGGCGGTGCTGTTGATAACGATTTTTACATCGTGGTTGATAAACAGCTTCGCACAATGACATCACTTTGTTATCAGTCGGACAGGCAGCTATTGCCGATGGCAGGAAGTAAGAACCACACCCGTTAACCTTGTTGCTGACGCAATAATCTTCACTCAGTTCGCTGAATTAACCCTGACGATTGAGGATGCACAGGAATATGTCTATTCCATCTTCCCGACAAAGCGTGTAAGAGGCTGGCGGGATATTGAAGTAAAACTCTATATTTAAAATGAACTCCCTTTGTCAGAAATGACAGAGGGAGTTTTTGTGGTTATTGGAATTTAATCATCCTCATCATTATCCCAAGATGAAGTAAAATGGATATCACCCGAATCCATATCCATTGCCATATTATCCGACATGCGCATCATCATATTTCCATCAGAATCAAATCCTAAATTCCCAGATGTTGAAAATATGAAATCTCCGTCCTCTAAATCAAAAATCGGTTTTGACATTTACGCTTCCTCCTTAATTTAGTTTAATTATTCTATGTTCTCGTGTTCCGTAAACCCGCTGCACTTGATAGAGGCAGCTATCAATCCAAAAGGTAATTTTGTCTTCCGCCTCATCGTTTGTATAGATGTTTGTACAAATCAAATTATGTTTTTCATTTGTTCCGCCACACGAAAGTGGTAATATATGATGAATATTCCAACCACAATATATACGCTCACCAAAACGATAAATGCTAAAGTTTGCATCACCATATCCATCACGGCACATTAAATTCCCGTGAAAATCTTCGGCAAACTCTGAATTTCCAAAATATTCTTCCCACAAACGAAGTGCATTTTTCCTACAAATTTTCATTGTATCACCTCCAACTCGAACCATAATAAAAAGTCCATACACTTATGTGTGTATAGACTTCAACGGTTCGGATTGATGCTTTACACACATAACAACAAAGACCATCGCTAAATAGCAATCGCCTAATGTAGTATGGTGTAAAGCCTTGATACAGCAATCGAGCCCACCTCAAAAGAGTGTTATCTCCCGGAGCCTACTCATGGGTTCTCAACAATGTAACGAGAATTTTAATCACAGTTGATAGTATCTTGGAATTTACTTTTTTGTCGTGCAGTCAAAAGTTGCAGTTCTCTCGTAATCTTCAGCTTTCTCGTCCGGCTGTCATACGGGCTTACGTACATTTAACATAACATTGACTACAATATTAGTATATAGCATTGAGATTAAAATATCAAGAGAGTTTTGCCAAAACAAGTTAATGCTTTGATATAAATGTCTTATTCCGCACATTCGACAAAACGCAGACCTCCTTGTAAAATGGTATTACCAAATACAGGAGGTCATTTTTATGTTTAATAAGAAAACAAAACTAAAGCTTACATATTTTGAGTGTAACCTGTTAATCAACGTAATGAACGAGTTCCGAAATACGCTTCTCTCGGATGGTATCCCTACAGAAGATGTTGACGAACTGCTCCTGAAAATCATCAACCAATCTGAACGGTAGGGGGTGATACTATGTCTGACTTTATTAAAGTTTAATATAGTGATTGTACTATGTTTGAACTATCCGGGATTTCCGGATAGTTGATTTTCTAACAAGCTCTCAGGGATTATAGATATTTGTGAGAGGATCGCCTAAATTTCTTCTATACCTAAACTCTTCAAATATCGATAAGTACCATCATAAAACTCAGGCAGGCGTGTGCTATCTTCCCAAAAACCGCTAACAGTTTTATTTGGATTGCCTGTAGGCACACAAATAACCATTCCGGCTCTTGCTCGGGTGAGTAACACACGATATGCGTTCAGCATATATTTCTGTAATTCCTGTTTGCTTTCGGTGTTGGCTATTTGTTCAGTCCATTTTGACTGGCTGTTAAATCTATAGAAATGCCATTCGCCATTTTCATAACGCATATCGGCATCCCAAAGTAAACAAGTGTAGTCAAGCTCTAATCCCTGCACCTGAATTTCTGTTGCGGCATCTTCTAGATAATTTGATGATCTTACATCAGTTTTATCATCAAGGAACCAATGAACTGCATTTTCATCGCCTGAAGGTAACATATGTATAGCTAAAGGTTTGAATCTTGCAGATTCTTTGGTTACCAATACACCTGTACGCTCTGTACCTCTAACTTTGCTATGTAGCCACTTTCTTGCTTTTGCCATATCTCGTGTTAATACGATTGGGTATTTATCTTTAATTTCATCATATAATGTTGCTGCGTTTTCATCAAAAGACAGTAATGCATGAACAAATGCAGACAGCTTTTCAGCTCTGTATGAACGTAATGAAACACTAAGGTGTAAGTCCTCAGAATATGTAACATTTGAATTGCCTTTCAAGAGTTCATTAACGCGACCTTCAGCATACTCTGTATCAGTCAGCTTAGGAGATATATAAACTTTCCAATGAGGGAATTGCTCGTTTAATGCTTTAATCCATTCTGAAATGCCTGCTTCACCGGTGTTGATTTCTTGTCCACCGCCGACAAGACAAACTATTGTCGCCCAGTCTTCTCTTTGGTCAAGAGACCAAATCAGAAAAGCGGCTTCTGATAAGGGGAAATTAGGCACTTTAAGTTTATTACCATATGTTCCGCCTCTTTTGAGGTAGTCTGCAAGTCTTTTATGTGTCCAAGAGCGCTGAGCTTCATCAAAAATGGCTACATGCTCAACTTCACCAAAACCAGATTTTGCCATTTTAACAGCTTTTGCGGGGTCGATTTCAAGAACTCCATTTTCAACGGGATTCTTAATTTTTGCAAGCATATTATCGCGATATCTATGAATTATCTGAATTGATTTGCTAACTTCACGTCGTGAATCTGTTATTTTCTTCTTTTCACCATTATCTTTACATTTCTTATAATTATCTTGTGCAAGAGCTTCAGTCAATACAGCAACCAAGGGTCCATTACCTGACAGATAAACAGCCTGTTCTTCTTCAATAGGCTCATCTTGTCCTTGATATGTCTGTTTTACAGCAACATCAAGACCAACAAGCGTTTTACCTGCGCCGGGTACGCCGGTTACAAAGCAAATGCTTTTTTCTTGAGCATCTTTACTTTTCTTAATAACGTCAAGAATATATGCGATAGTTCTGTCAGTTGAAACCTTGTCAGCTTCGTGACGTGTAATATCTTCAACGGTATGATTTTCGTATAACGATTTAGCTGCCTCAATTATTGTTGGAGTAGGAGCATAGGGGCTAATAATCCAATCAGGATTAACAGGTGTTTCGTTCGGAAAGCATTTTAACACTTCGTAGATTAAAGTAGAAATGCCTGATTTGCCTGTCATAAGAGGGGTAACAACTCTATCATCATAAACAGACATTTGAATATTGGTAGATGAATTGCGATGATTGGTAGCAATAAGAATTGGAACGATAATTCTATCTTCACTAAACTTATGGAAGTTTTTAAGGTCGAGAGCGTAATCAAGAACCTGGTCTACATCCGCTTCTAATATTCTTGATTCACCAACCTTAAATTCAAGACAGAAAACAATTCCTTCAAGAAGCAATACAACATCAATCCTTTTGCCAAGACGAGGAATATCGTACTCAAATATGATTTGCCCTTGTTTATCGGCAAAGTTATGGAGAACATCTTTCATAATTGCAATCTCAGATTTCCAAGCCTCTCGTGTTGTGGTCAGAGCTTCGCCATGATACCTCTCACACAACAAGCCGAATATTGAATTGTCATCTGTGTTTAAGAATGTTCTAAAACTGCTGTTATATAAACATCGGCTCATAAATAAGCCTCCTTTAGCTTAAATCATTTACTTATTCTTGAGTAATACTTCTCTAACATATTATCGCAAATGTTGAGTATATTTGTTTTGTCACCGTCTGACAGTTTCTTCCACACCGTAGGCTCTATCTCAACTATACCAAGAGTTTTAGTGTGTCGCATCATATTCATGTCTTCAAATCGCTTGAATGGATTTGAAAGAATGTTTCGCTCAGCATCTTTGTCAGTATAAATACTTTTGCGTAGATGCTATTAGTTTTTTCAACTATCAAACCTGCTTTGCGACGAGCTTCATAAAAGCTGCGGAAATAATCCACTATATCTGAAATCTTCACTCTACCATTTGCATCTGCGTGTGTAAGAACAGCCTTCAGTAATACCGGTTTATATGAATAGCTCATATCCATTTGTTCAACCATTTCCAAGAATAAGTGGATACGGTTTTTATCATCAATGAGCTTCCAATTATATTTTTCGACATACGGTTACGCACGAGTTTGTTATATGTAATAGTTTTCATTAGTACACCTTTTTATATGATACATTATATAATAATTCGACAATTTATTCAATACAAATAGACATATCAGTTATGATAGCTTCCCTATAATCCACAACACTCAACCAATAACCGCTAACACAGTCAGTACAGTAGAACATCCCGTTACACCACTGTTACCATTGTTTGAGTTATTATTTTTGCCACCACATGAAAGCGTGTGCCATAGGATTTGTGTAGTTTTATTGTTCGGAGAATAATAATTATTAAAATGGAGCATAATATAATAATGTTTATATATATTGACAAAACGCAACAATTCGTTTATAATTATAAACATTATGAGAGGTGATTAATATGGGAAAGAAAGCCGTAACGGTATTGCCGAGTACAGAGAAAATATTGGAAACAATGGGTGAACAGATTAAATTAGCCCGACTTCGCAGACAATTATCTGTAGAGCTTGTTGCCGAGAGAGCCGGAATAAGCCGTGCAACACTTTGGAATGTTGAAAAAGGAAGCCCGTCTGTTGCTATAGGAATTTATGCCGCTGTTTTACATGCTCTTAATAATATGGATAAGGATTTACTGCTCGTTGCCAAGGATGATGAGTTTGGCAAAAAGATGCAAGATATGAATATGCAAGTAAAAAAGAGAGCTCCGAAGGGAAATAAATAATGGAAAAGAAGATTTTTGTATATGAGGATTTCAGCTCTGCAGAGCCTCAGAAATTAGGCGTTCTGTATGTGGATTCGCTCCGAGGGACAGAGCATTATTCATTTGAATATGATGAAGAGTGGTTGAGGAACACAAACTTCCGTTACCATCTTGACCCGGACCTTTCAATGTTTACAGGAAGACAATACACAACAAAACAGATTTTTGGTTTGTTTGCAGATGCTTCGCCTGACCGCTGGGGCAGAGTGCTTATGAAACGCCGCGAGGCAATACAGGCACGAAAAGAAGACAGAAAACCAAACAAGCTCTATGACAGCGATTTTCTGCTTGGTGTATATGATGAAACCCGTATGGGTGCAATCAGATTTAAAGAAACAGAAGACGGTCCGTTTTTATCAGATGATAAAGAAACAGCTGCACCACCATGGGCAACTCTGCGTTCCTTAGAAGAAGCATCCCGTCAGTTTGAAAAGGATGAAAACATCCTGAATGAAAAGTGGCTCAAGCAATTATTGAAGCCGGGCTCATCACTTGGCGGAGCAAGACCAAAAGCAACTGTTGAAGATGAAAAGGGCAACCTGTGGATTGCTAAATTTCCCTCTAAAAATGACGATTACAATGTTGGTGCATGGGAAAAGGTTGTACATGATTTAGCAAGAATGTGTAAGTTAGATGTACCTGAATCAAAATTAGAAAAACTCTCAAAGGATGGAAGCACATTTCTTGTTAAACGCTTTGACAGAGACGGAAAAAGGAGAATTCATTTTGCATCTGCTATGACGATGCTCGGTAAGAGTGATGGTGCATCGGCGGATGACGGTTCAAGCTATATTGATATTGTTGAATTTATAAAGTCCTACGGTGCATATCCCAAAGAGGATTTGCTTGAGCTTTTTAAGCGTATAGTATTTAATATGGCTGTATCAAATACAGATGACCATCTGAGAAACCACGGCTTTATTCTGGCAGGAAAAGGCTGGAAACTGTCTCCGTTATATGATGTGAATCCTGTGCCTTACGGAGATACATTAGCCTTGAATGTTGACAGTTACGACAATAGTATTTCGATTGAGTTGGCTGTTGAAGCAGCAGAGTATTTTGATATAAAAATCAATGATGCTGAAAGTATCACCGAAGAAATTCTGAGTGTTGTAAGAAACAATTGGGTGCAGCTCGCAACAAAATACGGAATCAATCGTGAACAGGTGGAAGAAATGCGTCCTGCATTTGATGTATGTTATAAATAACAAGTAAATATCGTTATAATTGCAAACTACCTCGCAAGGAATAGTCATCCTGCGAGGCAGTTTTTTGTTTGATAGGATATTACAACCAACTGTATAATTTATAGAAACTATAATATTTCAATAAATCCTATCAAACAAAAAATAATTTATATTGCCCGCTCAGTTGCGCCCTTCGTGCGCACGAGCGATGGCTAAAGAAAGCGCACGCATATGGTGTGCACGCTTTCTTGTTTTATGGGATTTGAAGATAATTTTATAAAAAATTTTGTTTCGATTATTGTATTAAAAATTATATATGTGCTGAAAGCCTTGATATATAAGACTTTGAGCCTTGTTTCGCACATCATTTTTTACTGTTTCGTGATTCTGTATGATTTTCGGTTTTTTCTACATTAAATAATCAGAGGAGGGAAAACAAAAGGTTATTCGTCTTTCGGCAAGCGGCTTAAAGAGATTAACTGGTAGTTTTCCGAATCACTAAACTATCAATAAAGGAGAATGTAAAAATGGCACGTGCTGAAAAACACATTCTATTGCGGAATCATAACCTATCACAAGGAGTATACTCCCGACTATCTCACACAGAAAAAGATTAAGAATTACGGTGAGGTTGAACTGATACAGGTTAAAGGTAGATGCGAGCCGATTATATCTGAAGAAGACTTTGAAAGGGTGCAATTAATTATGGCAAGTAAAACAGCTCAGATGAAAAATCTTAACACAGGCAGAAGAAGTGCAACAGGCAAAAAAAGATTTGAAAATATCAATTTTTCTTCTCGAAATGGGTGTCGAGACACTTGATTTTGTTATACCTCTCTTTTGATTTTATTCAATGCGCCTTTTTCAATTCGGCTGACCTGTGCTTGGGATATGCCGATTTCGTTTGCTACTTCCATTTGAGTTTTGCCTTGGAAAAACCTTAAACCAATTATATTTTTCTCACGTTGAGAAAGGTTTTTTATTGCGTCTTTTATAGACAATTCTTCAAGCCAATTTTTATCGTCATTGTTATCGCCGATTTGATCCATAACGTAAATAGTATCGTTGCCGTCGGAAAAAACAGGCTCGAAAAGTGAAACAGGCTCTACAATCGCCTCAAGGGCAAGGACAACATTTTCCTTTGGAATTTTCATAATTTTAGCAATTTCCTCAACAGTAGGCTCACGGTTGTTTTCGTTGGTGAGTTTTTCCTTAATCTGCATTGCGTGGTAGGCTATATCCCTTAATGAACGTGAAACTCTGATACTGTTGTTATCCCTCAGGTAACGTCTGACTTCGCCGATAATCATTGGTACTCCGTAGGTGGAAAACCTAACGTCTAATGTAGGGTCAAAGTGATCGATAGCCTTGATTAAGCCGATAACTCCCACTTGGAATAAATCGTCGGGATTTTCGCCCCTGTTGGAAAATCTTTGTATAACCGACAAAACCAAACGGAGATTGCCTTGTATCATTTTGTCTCTTGCAATTTTCTTTTCAGATTCAGTTCCGTTTCTGATAATCTTTAGTAATTCTTTCTTTTCGCTTTCTTTTAATACTACAAGTTCCGAGGTATTTATTCCGCATATTTCAACCTTGCTGTACTGCCAAAAAACAGCCCCTTTAACAAATACTTTGTAAAAAGTATTGCCAAAAGGACTGTGATTAATTCAATATAAAATTATTCAATAATATCAGATAATTCTAATTTAGAATTATCATCACTGTTCAACGTTTGCACAGCCGCAAGTTTTCTCTGCATCTGACGTGTACGAACGCCTACAAGTTTGTCAAGTTCATCGTTAGCCTGATTAATTCTTTGCTGGGTAGCAACAAGCACCTTGTTAAAACTGTTAAATTCTGTTTTAACATCTTCAAGTACTTTCCAAACCTCTGCACTTCGCTTTTGCACAGCAAGGGTTTTAAAGCCCATTTGCAGTGAGTTTAGCAAAGCCGCCATTGTACTTGGACCTGCTATATTCACCTTGTATTCTCTTTGGAGTATTTCAACCAAGCCACGATTTACAACCTCGGAATAAAGACCCTCAAAGGGCAGGAACATAATTGCAAATTCCGTGGTATTCGGTGGGTCAATGTATTTGTCACGAATATCCTTTGCCTCGGCCTTTATGCGAGTAACAAGCGCCTTTGCACAGAGGTTGATTTTATCCTTGTCACCCTCGTCAATGGCGTCACGAAGTTGTGCATATGTATCTCCCGGGAATTTTGAGTCGATAGGCAGGTATATAAATCCCTCGTCCTCAGCCGGAAGTTTAATGGCAAACTCAACAACACTTTTACTGCCTTTTTTAGTAGCAACATTTGTGTCGTACTGTTCGGGGGTGAGAATTTCGGATAAAATAGCCTCAAGTTGAATTTCACCAAGGATGCCCCTTGTTTTCACGTTTGTAAGAACTTTTTTAAGGTCGCCTACACCTACAGCCAAGTTCTGCATTTCTCCCAAGCCCTTATAGACCTGTTCAAGTCGTTGGCTGACAAGTTCAAAACTTTTATTCATTTTTTCCTCAAGGGTAGTCTGCAATTTTTCGTCAACGGTTTTACGCATTTCCTCAAGTTGTTTGTTGTTGTCCTGTTGCAGATAGGTAAGCCTTTTTTCAACGGATTGTCTTATCAAGTCCAACTTCTGCTCATTTTCCAATGAAAAAGTTTTCAGCCTTTCTTCAAGTCCGTTAAACTTTTCCTGCTGATTTTGTGAAAAAGATTTCTGATTTTCCGAAATCATTTCGCCCATACTTTTAACAGACTGTTGAGTAGATGCGTTAAGTTCCTGTCTTAAAATACTCTGCTGCTTTTGAGTTTCGGCAAGTATCTGATTTACAAGTTTATCATTATCCTGACTGCTGTCCTTTTTCTTTACGGCAATAACAGTCACAATACCGATTGCAATAAGAATAACGTTCAATATGCAAATGACAGCAAGAAATATAATATCCATATTAACCCCTCCGTGTTTTTATGTATAAATGATAACACGAGGGCTTTTTAATGTCAACAAATCACTGTCCTATAAATATCCCATTGAAATTATTTTTAAAAATATGTGTCAACAGTTTTAATGCTGTTTTCAGGGGAATAGACAAAATGGTCCATATGGCAACTTTTAATGTAGTACTTTGGTGGACGAGGATTGTAGTTGTACTCAAATGTGTCAATGATAATCAACTTGATTTTCATTTTTTGAGGAATGATGCTTTTGATATATACACTTGCCTGCATACCTTCTTTGGCGTCAATATGACTTTCAGCAAGACCTGCAAGGTTGGGGGTAAGTTCAACAAATGAGCCGTAACTTTCAACACTTCTGATTATACCTGTAACAGTTTCACCGGCTCTGAAAAGTTCTGCATTTTCCTGCCAGGTGCCAAGCAATTCCTTGTGGCTAAGGCTGATACGTCCGTTTTCCTTGGACTTGATAATAGCCTTGATATCCATATTGGGAGAGAATCTTTCCCTTGGGTGTTCAATCCGTGATACTGAAATTGTATCAATAGGCATAAGGGCAATAATTCCGCAACCGATATCTGCAAAAGCACCGAAAGTTTCAAGGTGGGTGACAGTAGCGTCGATAATATCACCGGTTTGCAGATTGTTTACGTAATTTTCAAGGCAGATTCTCTGGGCTTTTTCCCTTGAAAGTATAGCCAAAGGTTCACCGTTTTCGTCAGTAATAATGTTGGTAACAACAAAACACACAGGTCGGTTTACCCTTGAAATCACCGCAATATCCCTGACTGTACCCTCTTTAATTCCGATTGCTCCTTCCTCACGTGGAATAATCGCCTTAACTCCTCCCAAGTTAAGATGCAAGTTGTGTTGATTGTCACAAACCAATACTCTTGCCTCTAATATTTTTTCCTCTGCACAGGCTTGATAAAGTCTTTCTATACTGTTTATGTATAATGCGTTTTCTTTAGTATGTAGTAGTTTACCCTCCGGTAAGAATGCCGTCATTTTAACTCCTCCGTTCTTTTCTCACAAAAGCATATGATTGTATTTTCAATTTTATTACTCTTGCTTTTTGCGGTTTTTGATATATAATAGTAGTATATATGTGAAAGCGAGGAATTTTTAATGAAAAAAATTATCAGTATTACAGTTGCAACAGTAATGTGTGCTGTATTGATGTTATCCACTTTTGGAGTTTCTGCCAAAGCACAGATTAAACCTCTTAAAAAAGGCGATACAGTTGCAGTAATGAAAACAAATTACGGTGATATCGGTATCCGTTTTTATGATAAGGTTGCTCCAAAGGGTGTAGAAAACTTCATTACACTTGCAAAAGACGGAAAATATGACGATACAATTTTCCACAGAGTTGTTGACGATTTTATGATTCAGGGCGGTGACTATACTAACTTTGACGGTACAGGCGGCGGCTCTTGTTGGGGCGAGGATTTTGACCTTGAATGTGACGACGATGTTTCAAACTCACGCGGTACAATTTCCTATGCAAACAGAGGTCCCGGAACAAACGGAAGTCAGTTCTTTATTAACTCTGTTGACAATGCATACCTTGACGGAAATTATACGGTATTCGGCGAAGTGTTCTCCGGTATGGACGTTGTTGATTTAATTTCCGACTGTAAGGTTACAGCAAATACTTCCGGTGAAAACAGTCAGCCTGTAAATAAGGTTGAGATTAAAACAGTAGAAGTTACCGAGTATTCCAAGGGTATGGAAAAAGATTTTGCCCAGCCTGTTGACCCATACGAGGGTATGGATGATACACAGGATGCTACAGAGGTTTCAACTTCAGAGGTACCTGCCGAAACAACTCAAAATTCTTCTTTAGATTCTGTTATGCCACTACTGATAATCGTTATTGTAATTTTGGCAGTAGTAGGCGGAATTGTAGTTTTTGTTGTTATTGTTGAAGCAAAAAACAAGAAAAAAAGAGAAGCCCAAAAGGCTAAAAAATACCCACACAAAAAGAAAAAATAATTGAGGTTTTATAATGACAGGTAAACCTATTGTCGCAATAATGTATGACTTTGATAAAACTCTTTGCACAAAGGATATGCAGAACTACCGCTTTATTCCCAGCCTTGGAATTGAGGTAGGGGAGTTTTGGGATTATACAAATTATGTGCAGACTACGGAAAAAATGGACAGCGTTTTAGCCTATATGTATGCGGCTGTGAAAATATCCAAGGAAAAAAATATCCCCATAAAACGCAGCGGTTTAGAGGAAAACGGAAAGTCTATAGAGTTTTTCCCGGGAGTAGTTGAATGGTTTAAAAGGATAAATGAATTCGGAAAGGCTAATAATGTTGAAATTGAGCATTACGTAATTTCTTCCGGAATGAAAGAGATTATTGACGGCACAATTATCAGCGGAGAATTTAAGAATATTTTTGCCTGTGAATATCTTTACGATGATGAGGGAAATGCCGTATGGCCAAAAACTGCGGTAAACTACACTAATAAAACCCAGTTTGTATATCGCATAAACAAGGGTGTTTTGGATGTTTCCAACGATACCGACCTTAACAGAAGTATGCCTGATGACAGCAAACGTATTCCCTTTGAAAATATGATTTACATAGGTGACGGACTTTCAGATGTACCCTGTATGAAGATGATGAAAAGTTATGGAGGAAAGGCAATAGCCGTGTATCAGCAACTTGACGAAAAGGTCAAGGAACTGTTAAGAAAGGACAGAGTAGATTTTATATATCCTGCGGATTACAGCGAAAACAGCGGACTTGATAAGACTGTTAAGGATATTATTGTGAAAATGTCAATATCCGATAAACTAAATCAGGAGTACACCGCACAACTGAAATCTATTGGATAAACAGATATCAAGGGAGTAATATAGTTCTATGTTTTCATATCAAATGATTAGATTAATTTTTATTGTCTGTGTAGTAGTACTGTTCTTATTAATTAATTATAAATTCAAGTTTATAGTTAATGTTCAGAATCCCATAAAAAAGAAAAACAGACCTTGTGTAAAAAGAAAATCGGCTACAATAATTGCGGTTGCATTAGCAGTTGTAATTATAGCAGTATCATTCTATCCTTTTGAAAAATATTTTATAAAGTTCAGTAGTGTTGAAGATTCATTTTCTTATTCAACATTTCAAGGGAATCAATATAAAATATATGAGCATAGTGTTGAGGATTGCGTGTTTGTGTATTGTGATAAGTCAGGTGTCGGTAATTACTGTAGCGTTATGCAAAATGAGGACAAGACTTATAAAATGATAGATACGAACAGCGAAAAACATACTTATGGTTATAGTTCAACAGATGATAATGACTATTATCTTGTAGAATGTAATGCTGTATATAATAACGTAATCAATAAGACTTGTTATTATGTTCGAAATTGTATTCCAGAATCAAAGAAAGATATTGATAGAATTTATTGGAATAAAGATGAATTGCAGAATATTTGCTATGAAGAAAATGCTTATGGTGAATATTTTATTGTAAAAGAAGGTTATTTTGAAGACACAATAAATTTAACCGTCAACGATACAGATATACAACTGAATTACTAAAATCTTTCAATCCGGCATATTCATCAAACACGATAGATAGGCCGGATTTCATTAGTTAGCCTTAAGTGAACAGTAACTTAATATAAAAGGTCGGCTACTCATTTAATGGGTAGCCGACCTCTGATTTTTGTGTATTCGTGATTTAATTATTCACCGAAATATCTCTTTAAAAGTCCTGCAAAGCCTGCGCCGTGTCTTGCCTCGTCCTTTGCCATCTCGTGAACTGTATCGTGGATAGCGTCAAGGTTCTGTGCCTTTGCTCTCTTTGCAAGGTCAAATTTACCCTCACAAGCGCCTGCCTCTGCGTCTGCACGCATCTGTAGGTTTTTCTTTGTAGAATCTGTAACAACTTCGCCTAAGAGTTCAGCAAATTTTGCTGCGTGAACAGCCTCTTCCATACCGTACTTTTCAAAAGCAGCGGCAATTTCAGGATAACCCTCTCTGTCAGCAACTCTTGCCATTGCAAGATACATACCAACCTCTGTGCATTCGCCTGTGAAGTTATCACGTAAATCCTTGATAATATCCTCGCTAACGCCCTGTGCCTCGCCAACGATGTGAACAGTAGCGTAATTAGCCTCGCCCTTTACCTCGTTGAATTTCTCGGCAGGAGCCTTACAAATAGGACATGCCTCAGGAGCGCTGTCGCCTTCGTGAACATAGCCACATACTGTACAAACAAATTTTTTCATTATGAATTCCTCCAATAAAATAAATTATATATTTAACTGCATTTTTTGCACTTGCCATAGAAGTTTACGGAATAGTTCTCAACAGAATAACCATTCTCCTCAAGGTTCGTATTAATTGCAGTCAATTCCTTATTAAAGACGTCAATAACACTTCCGCAACAGTTACACACAAAATGACCGTGTGGAGCAATTATCGCGTCAATTCTCTCCTCACCGTTTACATTGGTAACAGTTTTAATAATTCCCTCTTCCTTAAACAGAGCGATATTTCTGTAAACTGTTCCAAGGCTAAGGTTAGGATAATCCTTTTTAAGGTAATCATAAACCATTCTTGCGCTTGGGTGAGTATTTGTATTTTTAATTGCGTTATATATTGCAACTCTTTTGTTGCTGTAATTTTTTCTTTCCATACCAATCACCAAAGGTAATAATGATTATTGATTATTTGTATTTTATCATATTATAACTCATTTGTAAATAGTAATTTTTGTAAAAAACGGCATAATTTTTATGTGCAAATTGTATATATAAAACGGTGATGTTATGTGCATAAAAGTTTATTTTTCAAAATTATACAGAGGACTTTTGCTGTTTATCGTTTTGATTCTTTTAGGTGCTTTTATCGAGGTTAATAAGTCAAAGCCTGTTTCCGCAGTGCCAAAGGACAGCATAACTCTGCCTATAGTAATGTACCACTCTTTTTTAAAGGACAGCAAATTGCAAAATGATTATTGCATTTCTCCAACTGTACTTGAAAATGATTTAAAATATATTACTTCCAAAGGATATACCACCGTAACCCCAAAAGATTTATTGAAATATGTAAAGGGTAAACCTCTACCGAAAAAGATTATTATGATAACCTTTGACGATGGTTTTTATAACAACTATCACTATGCCTATCCTTTGCTGAAAAAATACAACTGCAAGGCGGTAATTTCCCCTATAGTGAGTTTAACAGAGGAGTATTCGAAAATTGACGAAATTTCCGCTACCTACGGCTACTGCTCCTTTGATGTACTAAAGGAAATGCAGGAAAGCGGACTTGTGGAAATCGCCAACCACAGTTATGATATGCACTACACAAATGGGCGGTTTGGAGTACGGCAAAAGCAGGGAGAAAATTTGCAGACATATGAAAATAATTTGAAAAATGACATAAATAAGGCACAAAAACTTTTAAAGGATAATAGTATAAAAAAGCCCCTTTGTTTTACTTATCCATACGGTGCGGAAAGTGAAAGCACTTTGGAAATTATCAAATCTATGAATTTTAAATGCACATTAACCTGTGAGGAAAAGACAAATTACATTTACCCAAGTGAAACCTGTCTTTACGAGTTGGGCAGGTATAACCGCACTTCCAAAGAAAACTCAAATACATTTTTTGAAAGGATATGTAACTGATGCCAAGTATTTATTTAAGCCCCTCTTTGCAGGAGTGGAATCC
>JAQXSC010000015.1 GCA_029218825.1 Oscillospiraceae bacterium
GTAAACATTGCGGAAAATTCAACATCGTGGGTTACTATTACTATTGTTTTGCCTTTGTCTTTCAGTTGTGATAACAACATTCCAAGTTCATCTTTGGCAAAACTGTCGATACCCTTTGTGGGTTCGTCAAGTAAAATCACATCAGGGTCGGTTAGCATGATTTTTAATATCCCTGCTTTTTGCAATTCACCGCCGCTTAAATCGTAAGGGTGACGGTTAAGTAGATTTTCCATACCAAAACTTTGTATTAATTCTTTATAGGAATTATTAACAGAGTTTACATCATCAATTAAAGTATCCTTTACAAATAAATTCTTGGGGTTTTGCGGTAGATATGCCAATTTATTTTTGTGGGTTTTTACCTTTCCCCTGTAGGGTTTCAGTTGCCCTGTAATAATCTTTAAAAGGGTTGACTTACCACATCCGTTAGCACCTAAAATTCCGTAGATTTCCCCCTTGTTAATCGTTAAACTGCAATTATGAAGTACGTCATTTGAGTTTTTTGTATAACGAAACCAAAGGTCTTTACAACTTATTGCCGTAGGGTTGATGCTAATTTTATTATCGCATAAATTGATATTACTGAATTTATAATTCTTTTGCAGAAATTTTCTGCAATCTCTTACAGTTAAAGGACACTCCCCTGCTCCGCCTAACCGATTAAAAATTTGAACAGTCACAGGCATAGCCTTTGATATTCTTTTACCGCCTACATTCTTTGCAATATTTTGGGGTGTGTCAAGTGATGTTATACTGCCCTTTTCCATAAGGGCAACATTGTTTGCAAATTTAAATACTTCCTGTAAATTATGCTCTGCGATTATTATTGTTGTGCCAAAGTCCTCGTTAATGCGCTTGAGAGTTTCTGTAAATTCCGTTGTTGCTATTGGGTCAAGTTGAGAGGTTGGCTCGTCTAAAATCAGCACCTTTGGGTTCATCACCATAACCGACGCAAGGTTTAAAAGTTGCTTTTCCCCTCCGGAAAGTTCATTTGTAGATTTATGAAAAATGTCGGATATGCCGAAATATGTGGCAAATTCGGATACTTTCAGTCGGATTTCATCATTTTTTATCCCCATATTTTCAAGTCCGAAAGCAAGTTCGCTATAGACTTTGTCGGTTACAATTTGGCTGTCTATGTCCTGCATTATAAATCCGATTTCACAGGGATTACTTTTATTTCCTTTATAGAATATTTCTCCGGAAATATCCCCATGTGGAGTAAGTTGTGGCTTTAACATTTTCAGCAAAGTAGTTTTTCCGCAACCTGACTCCCCTATTATCAAAAGAAAATCCCCGTATTCTACAGATAAATTTACATTATTAATCGCCTTTTCGGTTTGATTAGGATAGGTAAAGTTCAGATTTTTGATACTAAATATTTCCACTTGATTTCCTCCTTTACCTGAAATACAAAAGGCAATAACGATAACAGCAAAAACGCTATGTAACTTAATGCAGACGTCATAGTAATGCTGTTCATCTCTATTGTGGGGTAAAAATTAAAATAGGCTGTGTTGAGTATTATTGAAGTTGCCGACATAATAAACAACACAACTGTGATTACTAAATAAAGCAAGTCGTATTTTGTGAATTTGAAATTGCTGTAATATGTTCTTTTTACTTTTCCGTAACCTCTTGCAGACATACTGTTCGACTTTTCTATGGAATTTTCAAGGCTTTGGGTAATTACAGCGGAGAACGATTTAATATACACGCCTATCCCCTTTTTTCCTCCAAAGGTTTTTTGAACACTCAATATTGACTTGTATTCGGAAATTAAATTGGGAATGTAGTGGAGAGCCATAGAAATAATCAGTCCCAATTTCGGAAAGGTCTTGCCGAAAAAATACATTAACTTTTCGTTGTCAAAGGTTAAATTAAAGCACCTAAACCACAGCATAACTTCTATTATCATTGTTGACAAAAACACGCCGTACAGCAGTGCTTCAAGAGTTATTCTGCTGTCATTAATAAAAAACAAAGGTGTTGCGCCGTTGTGGGAAAACAGCGGATTTGTAATAGCGATTATTATAAATAAAAACAGATAGCCTACAAATGTTTTAATTGATGCTTTATTATTAATCATAAGCAAATACAAGATTGCACCAAACAATCCTGAAATTACAAAAACAGGATTAAAGGAAAACATTGATATAGTCAGTATTGAAAGGAAATAGCACATCAATGTAATTGGGTGGAGATTTTTAAAGGTGTTCATACTATTCTCCTGCATAGCCGTTGCCGATATCCGCACCTAAATCGCAGGTATATAGCCACTCTACTTTATCGCCGTTCTTTACCGGACAATTATTACAGCCAACATTTTTAAATTCATCATTTACGCTGAACTCCCAGCCGGATAATTCACCGCAGTCAAATTCATAAAGGTAGTCAATGCCCTCGATATAAACGGAACTGTCCGATCCCTGATATTCAAACTGTATTTTATTTTCCTTACAGGCGGTTTTTAATGCGTCAAAAACGGTAGAATTATCCTCTAAATACACTGTATAGTTTTCAAGAATTGTTCCGTTTTTGCGAATCTTGTTGTCATAATCTACAGCGGTATCGCAGTTAATTGTAACAGTGATTTTATTGTTGCCTGTCTTTTCCGTTGTATTGTAATAGTCGTCAACGGAAGTTATGGTACAGCCTGTAAACACAGCAATAATAACTATTAGTAATGCTGATAATTTTTTCATACTTTTTTACCCTTTGATTTGATAATGAACAGCACGATATATCCCAACAGCAACAGAAATCCTGTTGTAAAATCATATACTCTTGCTGTTTCGGTTTTGGCAGTTTGAGTATAGTTGCTGTGGTTGATTTTATAATAACTGTTATCTGAACTCGGAACAGTAACGGTTGCTTGTGTTACTGTTGTCTGTTCCTCTGTTTTTTCTGTGGGGCTTGGATTTTTAAATTCTAATTTAGAATTATTTTTTGTAACAGTATCTTTTTTCTTTGATTGTGTTTCAATAGGTTCAGTAGGTTTTTTCGTGGGTTTTACAGTTGAAATCTCGGTTATGGGTTCAGAGGGAATTGCAGTATTTTTCACAGCGGTATAACTGAAAAATCTGCTTTCACCTTTTAAATATCTGTAACAGGAAATCAATCCGCACAGGCTTTGGTAGGTCGCGATATTGTCAGCCATATAGCCTTGAATATGACAAAATCCACCGTTGCTCAGTTTAAAGGACATCAGGGCATCTACAGGATTATTGCCGTTTTTTATAAACCTCTTGTCGGTAATGGGATTGATATTCAGCGAGGTTAATGCAATAATTACCTGGGCTGTGCTTTCTGCATTTTCTTTACCTAATGAACGAAATGCTCCGCTGTTTTGCTGTAGTTTTGAAAGGTTGTTTACACATCTATCCACAACCTCTTTTACATTTTTATTATCATGATAAGGTGCAAGAGATTGCAACACAATAGCGGTTGTATCAACGTCCATAACACTTCCTGTTATGGCAAATCCCCCATTTTCAAGTTCTTTCTCAAGAATTTGATTTATGATATCCGTTCGTGTTAATTTGGCATTTTTGGGAACAGAAAAGTTTTTGCTATCAAGTACAATTAAGGCAAAAGCAAGTCCGTTTACCCCCTGCTTATCAAGAGATGAATAGGTATTGTAATTATATGTGCAGTCAGCAAGAAAATTTCTGCCGTTAATTGATGTAATATCTGCACCGAAAGAAATTAAGGCAAGGGCTGTACGGTGCAAATCCGTTACCTTTGTATTTTCAAGACCGTTATTGTAAAAGGAATTTACTCTGTCTTTAAGGGCGTTGACGCACTTTTCGTTATTGCAATTTACACCGTAACGTGACAGCAGAATATAATACCAATCTGTAGAGAAATCCCCTGTACTTTCGGAAAGCATATCAAGGAAGTTGCTATCATCAGCGCCTATTGAATTTTGCTTATATCTAATGGCATCCTTGATAGTTAAATTTACAATGCCGATATAGTTATCAGTAACCGAATAGGCGGAAAAAACGGTGGTTATGGTTATAATAACTATCAGAAAAAACGAAATTAGTGCTTTACCTGTTTTCATAATTAACCTATTTCAGCAAGGATTTTTTGCAGCGTAGTTACATCCCTGACATTAATTTCTCCGTCTAAATTCACATCTGAAACTGAAAGACCTTTATCATCAAGACTATCCTTATTAGCAAGATGCTTTTGTAACCTTGTAGCATCGTTGACATTAACCTTGCCGTCCTGATTTATATCGTTAAAGTAAAATCCGAAATTGCTGTCCAATCTGCAAACATTAGGCGCATTTGATGAGGATTTTCTTTCAATCTGAACATTATTAAAATATGACAGTTTCGATGTATCTACAGTTACAATACCATTACTGTCGGTTGTATATTTACTGTCGCCTACTGTAACCGTTGCGTCGGCAATAGGCTCCCAACTGTAGGTGGGATTCCAATTATCGTCATATGTGGTGTCATAGCTTTCAAATTTCAGAACACCGGAATATGACTTCACTAAATTAACTCTCGGATATTGGCAGGGATAGTCGCCGTAATAAAGCACAATGCTGTCACCGTCTTTTACCGGGCAACTGCTTATACCAACCTCAGGTACTGAATCGTTCACAGCATAAAGCCATCCGTCCCAACCGCCGAATTTTCCTGAAGTTTCTCCGTTTACCTCTGTAATATAACCGTTTTCAATGCCTACTATTGTCAGACTATCGCTGTTTTTATCAGCGAAAGTAAGTGCGTCTGCTACAGATGTTGTATCTGTAATTTCCATAGAAATGGTGTCTTGGAAAAGTGTTTCTGTTACACCTTCAATTCGAATGTTGACTTTTGAATCTGCTACTGCATTTGCGGAAAATACCACAGCAGTCAAAAGTAAAGCGAACAGTGTGATAAATGTGATTGTCTTTTTCATAAATATTCCTCCAAAAAAAATAGCCCTCGAAAGGGCATAGTTTTCCGCTGTTGCGGATGTGCTGATTCTCCATTGCCCAAGAACAGTTCAAAATAAGATACGGCAGGTCTCCTGACTTATAGCAATATATTACAAAGCGTCTTCCCGCAAAAGCAGTGACATAATGCTTTCTTTAAACTAAATACAGTAATGGCTGTTGTGACGGACTCTAACCGTCTTCCCTATTAATTCTTGCGAAACCGTAAATTAATAAATTGTCAGTATTATTATATCACAATTATTTTAGAATTCAAGATTGACATTTTGATAAATTATGGTATAATAAGTAATGCTGTAAATATTGAGCTGTCGCCAAGCGGTAAGGCACAGGACTTTGACCCCTGCATCCGTGGGTTCGAATCCCGCCAGCTCAGCCAATGCAGTCCCATAATTGGGACTGTTTTTATATCGAGGTGTAGCGCAGTTTGGTAGCGCACATCGTTCGGGACGATGGGGCCGCAGGTTCAAGTCCTGTCACCTCGACCATAAAATACAAGGGATGCCCTTTGGGTATCCCTTGTATTTTTTAGTGACAGGACTTGAAGCCGACCGTTAAGAAAATGCTCCAGTGGAGCATTTTTAGGGAGGTGCGTTGATGATACCTTTCCCCTGTACGTGGACACAGGCGACGAGTGGGAAGTTTTCTAAAGATGAATATATATCACCTCGACCAAAATTAAAAGCCGGTGTTTATTAGGACTTCTCAAAGCCCTGATAGATGCCGACTTTTTGTTTTATATTGTTAGAATATATGTAAACATTAACCCTATTTTGACATATTTGTCACACCTGCTGTGACAATTTTGTGACAAATTTTTGATCTCAAAACCAAAAACTGATTCACCTTTTCTTTTGGAATTGTTTGATTCTCTCTGACAAGTCTGAAAGTTCCTCTTTTGAAAGTTCAGGCAAATGTTCAAGGTCATTCATAAACTTTTCCATACTCTCGTTAGACCTTAGTTTTATACTCTCGATATAATAACTTGTTAAAACTCCGGGGATAACTGCGATGATGAGAATAGAATAAACTGAAAGTATTATAGATAAAACTCTGCCTACTATAGTAACAGAGGTTACGTCACCAAAGCCTATTGTAGTCATCACGTTAAAGCAGTACCAAATGCTGTCGGAAAACGTGTTTATTTTCGGCTCAAAAATCATTATCAATAGACTTATAGCAAAGAACAGTCCGATAAAACCGTAGAGCATTTTTATTGCTCCTGTACGTTTAAGCACCTTAATAATTAACTTGCTTTTTTTCATATTATTCAACACCTTTTTTCTTTTTGCCTATTGGTATCAAACTGCCTATGAAAGCAGAAATTAATATCCAAGGTATAATTCTTGTGTCAAAGCACAGCATTAAAAGTAAACAAACCGCAAGAGGTTTTTTCATTGTGCAACCTAAAATTGCTCCTGTAATAACTGCACAGCAGAAAGGAATATCAAGTCCTGTGAGCATTGCAACTCCGTAACCTATACTGACACCGCAGAATATTACAGGGAAGAAATGTCCCCCTACCCAACCGGATTTTATGCAAATATTAGTCAAAAGCAACTTAACTACACCTGTCAGTATCAAAATCCAGGGAGCGTAATTGATGTATTCAGAATGAAGTTCTGTAATACTTTCCTCACCGGAAAACATTGTAAGAGGCAAATATGTGCCGATTATTCCAAGGACAAGTCCGCCAAGGGTTGTGCTGACAATTATACCAAACTTGCCTTTGATTTTTGAAAATATAACCTCCGACAACTTTTCAAAAGCGATAAATAAAATTCCGCACAGCAAACCGATAAGTGTAATCGGTATTCCCCATAATCTTTCCGTATTTGTTATGGAGTAGTTGCCTATACGAGGTAAGCCGGAGGAACCGCCGAATAACGTATTGAGTACGAAAACTACCCCTATTGCCCCCATTACCGCAACAATATTTGAAACAGTTTTCTGTCTGCGTACAGATGCACTGCTGTTGCTGTCACTTATTTTTTCCTCATTGGGTGCAACAAGTCCAAACAACGGAGCATAGAAAACCGTACCCAAAGTTGCCGAAATTCCGAGTTCCGTTATATCAGGTATTCTGTTTCTGATTAACTTCATATTATTTCCTGCCCAATAGCACAGGCCTACAATAACTCCGGTAAGTCCTGCCTCCGGGCCGATACTACCACCAAACAATAGAGGAAGCAAAGCGGAAATGCACAGTAAAAATGTTTTGTTGTATGGGTAACGCTTTTCCTTTTTTACCTTTGCCATTACTGCATTAAGTTCCTCAGGAACTGCATTTGTAAACTTCTGATAAATGCCTAAAATCAATCCGCCTATTGTGCATACAATTATAGGATAAAATTCAAAGTTGATTTGTGAGGGAATAGTCTGCCAAATCAATGAGATGCCAAGGCCCATAAGCCTTAAAAACGTCCAGACTATCAGCGCAATTACTCCCCCTGTAAAACAGCAAAAGGAATAATAAGTTATATTTTCGATTACCTTATTTTTAGTCATAATTAATACCGCTCATTTATCAATATAGTAGAAAAGGCTGAGAAACCTCAGCCTTTACATACAATTATTTTATCTTATAAATCCAACCCTCAGGAGCGTCAATTCTGCCCATTTGAATGCCGGTTAATGTATCATAAAGTTTCTTTGTAACAGGACCCATTTCATCCATACCGCTTGGGAATACTATTTCCTCGCCATGGTCATAAATTTTGCCTACAGGGGAAATTACCGCTGCTGTACCGCATAAACCACACTCGGCAAAATCTTTTACCTCGCTTAACAGTACTTCTCTTTCCTCTACCTCAAGTCCCAAGTACTCTTTTGCTACAATCAAAAGACTTCTTCTTGTAATTGAAGGCAGAATTGAATTTGACTTTGGTGTAACGATTTTATTGTCCTTTGTAACGAACAGGAAGTTAGCACCGCCTGTTTCCTCAACCTTTGTACGAGTAGCAGGGTCTAGGTACATATTTTCGTCAAAGCCTTTTTCGTGAGCGTCAACAATCTGATACAAACTCATTGCATAGTTCAGACCTGCTTTAATGTGACCTGTTCCGTGAGGAGCGGCTCTGTCATAATCTGATACACGAATTGTAATTGGTTTTGCACCGCCCTTAAAGTAAGGACCAACAGGTGTAACGAAAATTCTGAACTGATACTCGTCGGCAGGTTTTACGCCGATAACAGAATTTGTACCGAACATATATGGTCTGATATAAAGAGTTGCTCCGGAGCCATATGGCGGTACGCAATCTATATTTGCTGTAACAACGTCTTTAACAGCCTGAATAAACTTTTCCTTTGGGAATACAGGCATCTTAAGTCTTTTACAACTGTCAATCATTCTGTCTGCATTTAAGTCAGGGCGGAAAGTTACAACGCTTCCGTCAACAGTTGTGTAGGCTTTCAATCCTTCAAAACAAGTCTGTGCATACTGCAATACACCTGCACACTCGTTAATAGAAACTGTTGCATCATCGGTTATAATTCCATCATCCCACTTGCCGTCTTTGAAATTAGCAACAAATCTCTTTTCTGTCTGAATATAGCCAAATCCTAAATTTGACCAATCAACATTTTTCATATCCATATGATTACTTCCTTTCAATATATATCCATCCGATTAAATTTTATCACTCATTACCTATACTGTCAAGAAAATGCGAATAAAAATATTAATTAGGTTTAATTCTAAAATAGAAATATCAATCCTTTCATTATTATATAATAACTAATAATGGGGTGTTTGTTATGAAATCTATTCCTAAAATTGTATTTTCCGGTGGCCCTTGCGGTGGTAAAACACAAGCAATTAAATATATCAAGGAACATTTGGAAAAGTTAGGTTTTAACGTTATAACTGTTACCGAATCTGCGGCTATTGTTTTGGCAGATGGCTTTGACAGAAATTTACCAACCTATGAATTTCAAAAGGCTATTGCATTAAAACAAATTGAAAATGAAATAATTGCAGAAAATCACGCAAAGGATTTACCGAATCCTGTTATCCTTTGTGACAGAGGACTTATGGACAGCAGAGTGTATCTCAATGACAGAGATTTTGAAAGGCTGAAAACTGAACTAAATTTATGCGAAATTGATTTGCGTGACAGATACGACGCAGTATTTCACCTTGACAGCACATCAAACAGCAACACTCAAACATATAAGCAAGAGGACATACGAATTGAAAATAGAGATGAGGCGTGTGCATTAAACGAAAAATCATTAAGAGCATGGTGCGGAAATCCTCATTACAGGTTTATTCCTGTATGCGATACATTTGAGGAAAAAGCAGAATTATTGAAAAAGGAAGTAAACGCATTTTTAGGAATACCAAGGCACTTGGAAATTGAAAGAAAATTTTTAATAAAGTACCCTGATTTGGAGTTATTAAACTCCCTGCCCTGTAGTAAAGCCGAAATTACACAAACATATATGATTTCAAATAATAAAAGATTTAGACTCCGTAAACGTGGTGAAAATGGAAATTACATATACATTAAAACCGAAAAACGTAAAATTTCCGAAACAGTCAGAGAGGAAATTGAAACAAGACTTACACAAGAGGAATATGAAAATCTGCTGAATACAAATACTAAAATCGGCAGTATTTCAAAGGACAGATACTGTCTTATGTATAACGGCACATATTATGAGATTGATATTTTTCCTTTTTGGAAAAATCAGGCTTATCTTGAAATCGAACTGAATAGTGAGGACGATAAAATAAATATTCCGAAGTTTCTTTCTGTTATTGAGGAAGTAACATATAAACCTGAATACAGGAATATTGCCCTGTGTCAGCAAATACCCAAAGAAATAGATACAAAATTGTAATAAAACTTTTCAAAAAACACTTGACAAAATTTATATTGTTCGATATAATAGACAGGCTGAATACAGGAACAGAAATGCGCCAATAGCTCAGCTGGATAGAGCAACTGCCTTCTAAGCAGTAGGTCAGGGGTTCGAGTCCCTTTTGGCGCGCCATATGGTGGGATTAGCGTAGTCGGTTAACGCGCCAGTTTGTGGCACTGGAGACCACCGGTTCGAATCCGGTATTCCACCCCATTATTTGACTCATTAGCTCAGTTGGCAGAGCACTTGACTTTTAATCAAGGTGTCCGGAGTTCGAATCTCCGATGGGTCACCATAACAACCATACTTCGGTATGGTTGTTTTTTGTTATATAAAACCCTAAAAAATTACCCTCTATGTTTCCATAGAGGGCGTTTTGTTTATTGAACTGTATAAGTCTTATCTTTTTCTACTAAAACTCCCGGTTCATTTGCTCCCGGATATTGGTTTGTACCGTCATTGAATATAATGTAGGCATCCTCCCACTCCATATCGAAAGTATATTTATACTTTCCGTCGGAGTCTTTTTCCATTTGTTTTCCCGGCCAAGGAGCATTTTGCATTTCATAATTATTGTAAACGTATGCGTTTATGTTATCTCCCCAATCATCAGGCTTTTCAAAATAAACGCTGTCACCTTCTGCTGTGATAACAGTTGTGTCAGTTCCTAAATTATCGGAGTTAGTAAAGTAATACTTCATATAGGTCTTTTGACCGGCAGAATTTTCTGCTTTGAGGACAAGTGTATTAATGCCGTCAATACCGTCCTTTGCCTTAATTGTAACGGTATCTCCGTTTTTATACTCTGTTTCCTTGCCGTCATTGAGGATATATGTACCTGTTTCAGCGTTTTCAAGTTGTAACTCTACATCTATTTTATCCTCGCTATACAGACAACTAACATCGTCGCTGATTTTTACAATCGCCGGAGTAGCATATTCTGTATAACCTTCGTTATAAAGTACAACTACTGTATTATTCGGAATCGGCTTATCGCAAGTCATAATGCCGTCTTTTACGTTATATACAGTTTCCTTGTCAACTCTATCCACATATGTGCCGTCTGCTAAATCTGTTTCAAAATTAACCTCTAAATCTTCACCAAGGTTAATGATTACAGAACCTTTATCACCTCGGCAAATCTGAAGTGCGGCTGAATCAGGGTCAGGATTGGACATTACTTCCTCCTCTCCTACCATAGCATTTCTAAAGAAGTTTACTTCTCTTACAAATTTATGCTTATACATATAACTACCGCTTGTGCCGATTCTGTTCATTGTGCCCCACTGATTGTCAATATCTGCACCGTAGGGTCTGTCAAAAAACAGCGGTGTGCCTACTGAACGTGAAGCAATAATTGCCCAAGCGAGGATAACCTGCTCCTCTGTCATATTTGCCCAGTTTCCGTCATTGATATAGTTATCGTGGGATTCAACCCAAGTTACTACACTTTCGTTACTGCCAACCTTTAGTTCCTCAACAAAGGCGGTGTCAATGTAATTCTGCACTACTGCATTTCTTACTGCCTGACCATATGAACTTACTGTACTGTGACCGATTGTGTCAATGTAATCAAGCAATCTGTCGTTACTGCCCTGCAAAACTTCACCATAGTTAAAAATTCTGTCTGCGTCTTTGATTTCTGTAGTCAGTCGAGTCCAGAAGTTATTTTTTACTCCTTTAGTTTCCGTAGGGTCATCAGGTAAAGCAATATGCTTTGCACAGTCGTATCTGAAACCATCTGCACCGCACTCTATACAATCATTTATGAAATTTATAAAATAGTCCTGATATTTTTTATTCTCCGTATTAATATCAGGTAGTCCGCCCATTTTGTAGGTTGTGCATTCAAGTCGGTTGCCCCAGTCGGAAATATCATACTTTGAATTTTTATGATACAATTTGTCAAATCCGCCTACTGCATCAATCAGGTTTTGATTTACCTGATTTGTGGTAGGAGTAGTGTGGTTCGGTACAACGTCAACTACTACTTTGATACCGAGTTCATCGGCTTTCTTGCACAATTTCTTGAATTCATCTCTTGTGCCGAGTTGATAGTTGCCTATGGTAAAATCGGTAGGCTGGTAGTGATAGTACCATTTACCGTCACCATAAAGTTGCATACCTCCGTCTTCACCTACCAGACATTCATTTATAGGTGAAGTCTGAATAGCGCTGAAACCGGCAGCGGCAATATCATCAAGGGAATTGATTATAGTTTCGAAATCCCAACAAAAACATTGCAAAATTGCGCCGTCCTCTATTTCTCCTGTTAAATTATAATTGGTATTTGTGCTTTCTGTATTAGGTGTGCAACCTGCAAAATTAGGTATTACACACACCAAAAGTAACACACATAGGATTAATGATATTAATTTCTTAAACATATTTACCTCCGTAATGCTTTATTATATTATGATAACACAAACATAAAACAAAGTACATAGATTTTATATATTCAAAAGCAACAAAAAATAAGACAAAAAATATGCATATTTAACTATAGATTTTTACGATTAATTGTGTTACAATAACTACATAAATATTAAGGAGGATGTTTTTATGAAAAAAACACTTTGCGTAATCCTTGCAGTTCTTATGCTTATGGGATGCTTATCTGTAGCATCTGTAGGCGCTGCAACAGATACAGCACAAATTAAATTAGGTAGTAACACTTATAATTACACTGTTGGCTCAAGTGTTGAATACACATGTTATTTAAAGAGTTCAGCAACAATCGAGAACGGTCAGTTTACTATTCACTATCCGTCAAGTATCCTTTCCGTCAGCGCAGTTGAGTTTCCTGTAGCAACAGACGCTATGTATAACTACAAGGAAAATCTTGTTGACAAAATCAAGTTCAACTTCTCAAACGTGCAAACAGGCTACAACTTCAACTTAGACAACGCAGTACTTGTAAACGTTAAGTTTGACGTTCTTAAAGCAGGCGACGGCGAGATTTCTTTGGATAAAGAAGTTATGTGCAACATCAACGATATTGATGTTATTAAAACTTCAACATTTACTGAAAAGATGACTGAGAGCACTGCTTGTTTACACAGAACAGGCACAACAAAGAATGCTAAGAAAGCTACTTACTTTACTAAGGGCTACACAGGCGACAAGGTTTGCTCCGAGTGCGGCGAAGTAATCGAAAAAGGTAAGTCAACCGATAAGAAAGTCCTAAAGACTCCAAAGGTAACAGTTAAGGGCGCTAAAAAGGCAATTAAGGTTACTTACAATAAAGTTAAGGACGCTACAGGCTTCAAGGTAACTTACAAGTTAGGCAAAAAGACAAGCAACGAGACATTTAACCTAAGCAAGAAAGAGATCAAGAAGTCTTCTGTAACAAAGTCATTCAAGGTTAAGAAGGCAGGCAAGTACAAAGTAACTGTTAAGGCTCTTATTAAGTCCGGCAAGAAAGTTGCTTACTCAAATGCTACAAAGGCTGTAAAAGTAAAGGTTAAATAATTAAATAAAGAGTTTAACTGAACTGAAACTATCCCCTTTACCGAATTGGTAAAGGGGTATTTTTTGTTTAATAGGAAACTTCAAATAATTGACAAATTTTTCAGTAATTGGAAAATGATTTTACGTTACCGTTAATTCATCTTATTATCCTATCAAACAAAAAAATAATTTATATTGCCCGCTCAGTTGCGCCCTGCGTGCGCACGAGCGATGGCTAAAGAAAGCGCACGCATATTGTGCGCACGCTTTCTTGTTTGATAGACTAACTATTAAAAGTCAATAGAAAAATGAAAAATTTTCCACAAAAATTTAACAA
>JAQXSC010000016.1 GCA_029218825.1 Oscillospiraceae bacterium
TGAGCAAGTGTTATCAATACCGATAACAAAATGATAACATTAGCTTATATAGGCAGGATAATATGGATATATCAAATAATCAAAGGATTTACATACTCGGCAGAGAATAAATTCTAAACAAAATCAGTTAGGAAAAGTCGAGTGGGAATAAATCGTAAATCCTGAAAAACCGCATAAACAAAGGATTTTAGGCTTAAAAATTCCCGATTTGATAGCAAAATGATAGCAGACTGCAAAACGCATTTATTGTGTGTTCCCTGCGGCTTGCGGGTACAATTATCTTAATAAATTCTAAAAAGGCATTACTGACTTTTGCGGTCGGTAATGCCTTTTTTGCGTTGCTTTAAATTAAATGAACTTGTCTGATAGTGCGTTAATTGACTTGTTTATATATTTTAAAGCTTGTAATTCATTATCAATCTTAGGTTCTGTACGAAGAACTTTATGTAGATAGTTTAGGTCTATTTTATAGTTCTCCGTAAATTGTTTTTCGCAGGTTGTGTAGCAGATTTCCACATCCAGTTCGGTTTCCTCGTAATTAGTGAAGTCGAAAAGAGTTCCTATATGCTGTTGAGGAGCGAGAAAAATATTATTAAGTTTAGTGATATTAAAATCATCTACACCTGTTTGTCCTGCTTTTGACCAATCTAAATCTGGAGTGATTTTTAATGATATAAGTTTTGCGGGAGAATTACCAAAATTCTTAATAATTAAATCGTGCGTAATGCCAATATCACTTTTTGAAATGTAAAAAATAAGATTCCCTCGATTTTGCTCAAAGTATTGGGCCTTTTGTTCATTTAACTGTTTTCGCATTTCTTTGAGGTTTTGGTAGGTGTAGTAGATTGCGATAACAGAACCAACAAAGGTTACAAAACTCAATATTACTCCAATGAACTGAAAAAGAGTGGAATGCCATTCTGCAGCTGTCATTTATTATTTTCCTCCTTGCGTGAATTAAAAATTACACCTTCAGGATAGTTATAACGCCAACGGTCGTATTCCTCTTTTGAGATTTCACCGTTTTTTAGCTTTTCAGATTGTTTTTTCCAAGCAGAAAACATTTCAAACATAGTAATGTAATTTGAACCCATACCCTTGTCCAAATGCAGACAAACCTCACCGTCTAACTCTGTGATTTTAAGACCGTATAAATCCTCAAGAGCAAATAAAGTGTGCATTAAGCCGTTGTAGCTGTCGATATCGGGCACGGTTAAGGCACTTACTGATACACCAAACACTTCTGCAAGGCTATTTGTTAAATCAGCCTTAGGAGTTCTGCTGCCGGATTCATACTGCGCCATACGGATATCTGCCGTCTTTTCAGGAAAGCCAACCTGCATACCAAGATATTTTTGAGTCATACCTCTTAAATTTCTGAAAAAGCGAATTCTTTCACCGATAGCCATAAAAATGCTCCTCTCATATTTCTAAAACAGAGTATAACATAACGAGTTAAGATATGTCAAGATAACCAAAGCAAAAAAAGTAAATATTTTCTCAAAAGCCACTTGACTTTACGGAATTTGTTTAGTATAATAGTTAAGCAAATAGCGTTAGGTTACTTGCTTGACAACAGAATAACCGTCATATGTCACGGTAATGGCATATCCGCTCGGGCAAATCGGAATGCGGTCAGAAAGTTCTCCGATGCTAAATAAATATAAAAAAATGAAAGAAAGGATGATGAAAATGGCAGACAAAATGTTTTTGCGTGTTGAAGATGTAGCAGAAGAAATGGGAGTTTCCGTATCCTATGCCTACAAGCTTATACGCAAATTAAACAAAGAATTAAAGGCAACCGGATGTATAACAATACCCGGCAGAATTGACCGAAAATTCTTTCACGAAAAATTCTATTCAACTAAAACAACCGAAAGGAGCGATTAAAAATGGCAGCATTTAAGAATGAAAAGAACGGAACTTGGTATGTGCAGTTCCGCTACACAGACTGGAAAGGCGAACGACAGCAGAAATTCAAACGAGGATTCGCAACCAAACGAGAAGCACAGGAATGGGAACGAGAGTTTCTTATGCAAAAGCAGGCTGATGTAACAATGAGCTTTGAAAGTTTTGCAGAACTTTATGAAAAGGACGTAAAGTCAAGGCTTAAAGAAAATACCTGGCTTACAAAGGAAAGCATTATACAAAAGAAAATCCTGCCTTATTTTGCGAAACGCAGACTGTGCTATATTACAGCTAAGGATGTTATAGAATGGCAGAATGAAATCAGAAAACTCACCGATAAGAGCGGCAGGAAGTATTCTCAGACCTATCTGAAAACTGTTCATAATCAGTTAAGCGCACTGTTTAACCATGCAGTACGCTATTACGGCTTGAAGTCCAATCCTGCAGCGATAGCTGGGAATATGGGAACGGAGGAACGAAAAGAAATGCAGTTCTGGACTTTGGAGGAATACAAGAAATTTTCCGAAGTAATGATGGACAAAACCATTTCTTTTTACGCTTTTGAAATGCTTTACTGGTGCGGTATCCGTGAGGGCGAAATGCTTGCCTTAACGCCTAAAGATTTTGATTTCAAAGCGGAGACGGTGACAATTAACAAATCCTATCAGCGTTTAAAAGGCAGAGATGTTATCACTACGCCTAAGACAAAGAAAAGCAACCGCACAATTAAGATGCCGAAATTCCTTTGTGAAGAAATGCAGGAATATCTCGGTATGTTTTACGGCGCCGGAGAAAATGACCGAATCTTTCCTGTTTCAAAAAGCTATATGCATCACGAAATGGACAGAGGTGCAAAAGAAGCAGGCGTCAAGCGTATAAGGATACACGATTTAAGACATTCGCACGTTTCGCTTTTAATAGAAATGGGATTTACAGCCTTAGCCATTGCGGACAGGCTCGGACACGAAAGCATTGAAGTTACTTACCGATATGCGCATCTGTTCCCCTCAAAACAAACCGAAATGGCAAATAAATTAGATGACTTGGGAAAAGGAGATTTTTAAGATGTCAGCAAAAAACAGAGACAAACACAACCGCTGGAGAAATATAACTGTAGGTTTTCGAGTATCGCCCGAAGAAAACGAACTACTGAACAGGGCTGTAGCTTTATCAGGTTTGCCGAAACAGGAGTACTGCTACCGAAAATGTATGAACAGAGATGTCGTTGTTCAGGGCAATCCGAGAGTGTATAAAGCACTTAAAAATGAACTTGCCACCGTGTTTCAGGAGTTACAGAGAATTGAAGCCGGCGGCGATGTGAATGATGAATTACTTAATATTATTGAACTGATTGCCGACATTCTCGGAGGATTGAAAGGAGAGGATAACAATGGAGAATAAAAAAGAAATGACCGCTCCGAATGTATCTGTTGGCGCAGATACGGAGCAGCCAATTCAAAAATGTACTGACAATAGTATAATTGATAACGATGAAAATATCAAGTATTTTGAAGAAATGCAAAGAGAGTTGATGTTAAGCTTAGACTCGTCGTATTTGAAAACAATTTCAATGAGCGAGCTATACGACACCGTGTACCAAAGCAAACCTCCGCTGATTGACGGCTTGCTTTACCCCGGCACATATATTTTTGCAGGTGCGCCGAAGTTAGGCAAGAGTTTCCTTATGGCACAGCTTGCTTACCATATCAGCACGGGTATGCCGCTTTGGAATTATACCGTCCGAAAAGGAACCGTGCTGTACCTTGCTCTTGAAGATGATTATCACAGATTACAGGAAAGGCTGTACCGAATGTTCGGAACAGAGAGTACAGAAGATTTGTTTTTTTCTGTTTCGGCTGGTCAGCTTGGAAACGGTCTCGATGAACAGCTCACAAGGTTTATAGCGGAACACCCCGATACAAAACTGATTATCATAGACACGCTTCAAAAGGTGCGTGAGGTCGGCGGAGATAATTACAGCTATGCAAACGATTATGAAATTATCACAAGGCTTAAAAAGTTTGCGGACAGCTACGGAATATGCCTGCTGCTTGTACACCACACACGCAAGCAAAATGCCGATGATAAATTTGATATGATTTCAGGCACTAACGGATTGCTCGGCGCCGCTGACGGAGGTTTTATTCTTCGGAAAGAAAAGCGTACAAGCAATGCCGCCACTCTTGAAGTATCAGGCAGAGACCAGCCCGACCAAAAGATTTATCTGAACCGCAATCCCGAAACACTTGTATGGGAGCTTGAGAAAACAGAAACAGAGCTATGGAAACAACCGCCTGATCCGTTGCTTGAAAATATCGCTGATAAAATCACAAGAGAAAATTCAGAATGGCAAGGCACTCCTACAGAGCTTGTAGACTTTCTCGGCGTTGATATGAAAGCAAACGCGTTGACGATGAAGCTGAATATCAATGCTGGGCGTTTGTTCAATGAGTATGGTATCTGCTATGAGAACAAACGCTGTCACGATGGGCGCAGGGTAAGTCTAGCGTTGGAACAGCGTGACGATGCGTGACGGTCGTGTCGGTGTTTTAGGCGCTGCTGAAAACATCGTCACCATCGACACAGACCGACACGGATAAAGTTTTTGCAGGGTGCAGGTGACTTTTTTCAAAAAGCCGCCCCTGCCCCTCGGAGAGCGCAAAACCTGCTAGCAGGTTGCATTTTTGATAGGCTTGCCTGTCAAAAGTGCATTTGCGTTACTCTTGACAAGAGTAACAGAACCGAGAACGGTTAAATTTTAGAGATTGGAGGTATTTAAAACGAAAAGAACGATAAGTGCAATGGTCGGTAAAGGCTCTGTAAATCACAACAGCCGCAAGTTCAAAGCTGAAAATGTAGACGGCAGCCGAACACATCTTAATATCGACTACTGCAATGAAAATATCAAGAAAGTCTATCACGAATTGTTTGATGAAGCACTTGGAAAGTACAACGATAGGCAGACAAGATCCGACCGTAAGATAGAAAATTACTATGAAAAAATCAGGAATTCCAAACAGGAAAAGCCGTTTCACGAACTAATTTTACAGATTGGCGATAAGGAAAACATGAGCACTGAAAGCGAAAACGGAGCACTTGCAAGGCAGATTTTAGATGAGTATTACCGTGGGTTTCAGGAGCGTAATCCGCAGTTAAAAGTGTTCTCAGCTCATCTTCATATGGACGAAGCAACGCCACATCTGCACATTGATTTTGTTCCGTTCACCACGGGTAGCAAGCGTGGACTTGATACAAGAGTATCACTCAAACAGGCTCTTGCAGCACAGGGATTTAAGGGCGGAACCCGTGGAGATACCGAGTGGAATCAATGGGTAAGCGCAGAAAAATCTGCACTTGCGTTTGTTATGGAACGCCACGGCATTGAGTGGGAACACAAGGGAACTCACGAAAAACATCTGTCTGTTTTGGATTACAAAAAGCAGGAGCGAGAAAAGGAAATCGCTGTATTGGACAATCAACTTGCCGAGAAAAAAGACGAATTCCGTGTTATGGCTGACCGTATTGAAAACTTTGATAACGGAGAAAAAGCCTTGC